>JBBQGR010000026.1:0-14340 GCA_038323185.1 Phycisphaerales bacterium
GCCTCTCGTTCCTGGACATCATCCAGGAGGGGAACACGGGGCTGATGCGTGCGGTGGACAAGTACGAGTACAAGCGCGGGTACAAGTTCAGCACGTACGCGACGTGGTGGATCCGGCAGGCAATCACGCGGGCCATCGCGGACCATGCGCGCACGATCCGGATCCCCGTGCACATGATCGAGACGATGGGCAAGCTCCGCACCATTCAGAAGGCGCTGGAGCAGGAGTCTGGCATCCAGCCGACGATCGAGGAGTTGGCGGACCGGGCGGGGCTGACGGCGCCGGAAGTGCGGCGTGTGATGAAGATTTCCAAGCATCCTGTGTCGCTGGACCGGCCGGTGGGCGAGAGCGAGGACAGCTACTTCGGCGACTTCATCGAGGACGACGCCGCAGTGCCGCCAGCGGACATCGCGGCCCAGGACATGCTCAAGAACCGCATCGAGCAGGTGCTCAAGACGCTGACGTATCGCGAGCGGGAGATCATCAAGCTCCGGTACGGCATTGGCGATGGGTACACGTACACGCTTGAGGAGGTCGGGCGGATCTTCAAGGTGACGCGCGAGCGGGTGCGGCAGGTGGAGGCCAAGGCGATCCGCAAGCTGCAGCATCCGGTTCGGGCGAGGAAGTTGACCGGGTTTGTCGAGACACCGGGTGGCCCGCGGACCGCAGTGCCCGGGGGATCCAAGGCGTCGCGACAGGCCGATGCATCGGGGGCGTGAATTCGATCCGGCGTGCCGCCGGGAGTGGTACGCTTGACTCCTCATGCGGAACTTCGACCTTTGCGTCATTGGTTCGGGCCCTGCCGGGCAGAAGGCGGCCATCCAGGCTGCCAAGCTTGGCAAGTCCGTCTGTGTGGTTGAGTCGCGCGAGGTTGTGGGTGGATCGGCGGTGCACACGGGGACGATCCCGAGCAAGGCGCTGCGCGAGGCGATCCTGCATCTTGAGTCGCGACAGAACGCGATGCCGACGGCGGCGGACTTCGCGGCGGCTAAGAAACGCACGCTGGCGGAGCTCTGGATGAGCTGCCAGGACGTCATCAAGGCCGAGATTGAGATGGTGCGTGGTCACATGGCGCGTAACGGCGTGGATCTGATCTGCGGCAAGGCGCAGTTCCGCAATGCGACCACGATCGACATCATCGGCGAGCACGTGAGCACGACCATCGGCGCATCGACCACCGTAATCGCGACGGGATCATGCCCGTCCAAGCCAGCGGATATCGAGTTTGATCACGTGGACATCATCACGAGTGATGAGCTGCTGCATCTGAAGCAGTTGCCGCGATCGATGATCGTTGTTGGCGGCGGGGTGATCGGCACCGAGTATGCCTCGATGCTGGCGGCGCTGGGCGTCAAGGTGACGATCGTCGAGGGACGCAACCGGCTGCTGGACTTTGTGGATGCGGAGATCACCGAGGCGCTGCAGTACCACCTGCGTCAGGCGGGGGCGACGCTGCGGCTGGGGGAGAAGGTCGCAGCAATCCGCAGGGTTGAGTGTCCGCCGGGGCTGCGATCCGACAACGAGTTTCTGGCGGAGGCGGTGCTGGAATCGGGCAAGACGCTGCGGGCGGACTGCCTGATGTACTGCATCGGGCGTCAGGGTGCTTCGGCGGATCTGAACCTTGCGAACGCGGGGCTGGCGGCGGATGACCGCGGGCGGATCGCGGTAAACAAGAACTTCCAGACGCTGGTGCCGCACATCTATGCGGTGGGCGATGTGATCGGATTTCCTGCGCTGGCGAGCACGAGCATGGAGCAGGGGCGTCAGGCGGCGTGCCACGCGTTCGGCGCGTCGTACGAGTCTTCGGATGAGCTTCTGCCGTATGGCATCTACGCGATCCCGGAGATCTCGATGGTGGGTTGGACTGAGGAGCGGCTGACGAAGGAGGGGATCCCGTACGAGGCGGGCGTGGCGCAGTACAAAGAGATTGCGCGCGGGCAGCTTCTGCGGGACGAGATCGGCATGCTGAAGCTGCTGATCCACCAGGAGAGCCACACGATCCTTGGCGTGCACATCATCGGGACGGGCGCAACGGAGCTGGTGCACATCGGGCAGTGTGCGATTGCCTTCAAGGCGACGGTTGAGTACTTCGTGAATGCGGTCTTCAACTATCCGACGCTGGCTGAGTGCTACAAGGTGGCGGCGCTGAACGGTCTGAATAAACTACGAAACTCGTGATGCTGCCCAACTCCAACCTTGCGTTGATGAACCTGGCTCAGGCCGCGCCGGGGCAGGGGCTCGCTGTGCAGCGCGACGTGGTGCTCTTTGCGATCTTTGGCGTCGTTGTGGCGATCGTGATTGCTGGCTTGGTGGTCCTGCAGTACCGCAGCAAGCGGCGACGCGAGCAGCGCGAGGACGTGGACCACAAGCTTCAGCGTGAGGCATTCCTCAGGCGAGAGGAAGTTCAGCGGCGCGACATCGAGCAGAACATCGCGCTTGGCAATGAGTCACTGCGGAAGATTCGGCTTGAGATTGAGCTGATGGAGCTCCAGAAGCGCCGGATGCAGGGCGGTCCGCCGCCGCTGATCGGGCCGGATGCCGACGACGAGACGACGCCATCAACGCCCACGCACGATGACCTCAACCGGCTGATGTCGCAGAAGATGGAGCGGGAGCTCAAGCTGCTTGATGTGCAGGTGGAGCTTGCGCGCCGTGATCAGGCGATGCGGAGCGACCAGCTCGACTACCACGACACGATGATGGAGAAGGCCAAGCTCGAGATCGAAAGCCTGAAGCTCCACATCCAGGAGCAGCGCAAGCGGCTGGATGAAGGATTTGGCGGCTGAGTACAACGCGCTCGGACCGTTCGCTCGTCATCGCCTGAGCGCCGCTCCTGAACTACTGGATTTTAGGTACTTGTGATCTGTCACGGCAGATTGGTGGCCGCATGTGCAATCATCTCGCAATTTAACGGACGTGGATGGTGGCCGTTCGGGGCCTGGACTTTCGCGTGCGTGCAAGGATGGCCAGCGGTGCTGGGAAGTTGCTGACTGTGGCCGGGCTTGTGAGCGCCTGCTCACCCGCTCTGGGCATCGTCATCCGCGACGACGTGCCGGATGCCTCGTACCAGGCGCTCGCGGCCCAGCCGCAGTTCAGCGCGGCGGGACGGTTGATTTACAACTCCGGCTCGGGTAATTTCTTCGCAGGGTCGGGAACGCTGATCGCCCGCAACTGGGCGCTGACTGCGGCCCATGTCGCGGACAATCAAGCACCGGCGTCGTGGCGGTTTGACCTCGGGGGTCCGAGCATGCGGGTCGAAGTGGCCGAGGTCTTCATTCATCCCGGCTGGGCTCTGAGCGGAATGGACATTACGTCGGGCTTCGATTTTGCGCTCATGCGGCTTGCGACGCCGATTACAAGCGTCACCCCGGCCGCGATCTCGCGGCGGCTCTCCCCGGCACCCGGCACCGCCATCGTGCACACCGGCTTCGGCGGAACAAGCACGGGCGCCACGGGCTTCACCTCGCAGACTCCGAACGTGAAACGCGCGTCGACCAACGAGCTGGAAGCAACGGACTTCTTCACACTCTTCTTCCACTGCTGCGACTTCGACAACCCCGCAACCGGCGACGCAACCGGTCTCGAAGGGCAACTGGCACCCGGCGACTCGGGCGGGCGATCTTCGGCAATTTCGGCGGCGCTTGGCAGGTCCTGGGCGCGTTCACTCCTTCATCACGGACTGGAATGGAGATGGCATCCTCGCCAACTACGGCGACATCATGGCCTCCAACCGCCTCGAGCCCTTTGTGCCATGGATCGACGCGATCATCCCGCGCCGACGAGCGGGAGCGTGACGTGCATCGGCCTTTTGCTCGCGCTGCGGCGTCGGCGGGCGTGATGCGACCCGCAATGCAACCTACGCTGGCGAACTGATGGCCAAGCGCACACCGCGAGATTCCAAGGGCGAGTCGGCCTCCTTCATGGGCAGGGGCCCGACGACCGCCGCGCCGCTGCCGAAGGTTGATGCGGCGTTTCGGCCGCCGGTGCCGATGCCACTCACGGGCCTGCTGGGGCAGGAGCGTGCCGCGGGGATCCTGATGGACTCGCTGCGGGCGGATCGCGTGCATCACGCGTGGATCTTCCACGGACCGGCGGGCGTTGGGAAGTGCACCGCCGCGGCGGCGTTTGCATCGCTCTTGCTTGACCCCACGACCAAGGCAGGACTGTCTGGCGAGATCGCGCCCGACCCAGAGAGCAACACTCAGCAGATGCTTCGCGCCGGGACGCACCCGGACCTTCACTACGTCGTGAAGGAGCTCGCGAGCTACAGCCGCCTTGACAGCGTTCGCAACTCGAAGCAGAAGGTGATCGGCACGGACATGACGCTGGAGTTTCTGATCGAGCCCCTCATGCGCACGGGGCGAGCGCCAGCTGGTGCGAGAGCGACGAAGGTCGCGATCGTGGACGAGGCGGATCTGATGAGTCCCGAGGCTCAGAACCGGATGCTCAAGACGCTGGAAGAGCCCGGCGTGGGCGTGGTTCTCATCCTCGTGACCTCGGCGGAGGATCAGCTTCTTCCGACGATCCGCAGCCGTTGCCAGCGTGTGTACTTCGGTCCTCTGGGCCGCGTCGAGCTTGACCGGTGGATCGCGCGGCGTGGGCTGGACCTTCCGCCGGATGAGCTCTCGTGGCTGCGTGAATTCGCCGCGGGTTCGCCGGGCGCGCTCCTGAAGGCGCACGAGGCGGGGCTCTTTGGTTGGTGGGCACGGCTGGGTCCGATGCTGGAGGCTTCGGCTCGCGGCGAGCACGTGGCGGCGCTCGGACCGACGATGGCAGAGCTGAGCGAGGCGCACGCGAAGCGCGTGGTTGGTGAGCATGAGAACGCGAGCAAGGAATCGGCCAACCGCGCGGGGATGGAGTTGATTCTTCGGATCGTGGCGCACTGGGCTCGCCAGCGTCTGCGATCAAGGATCGGCGGGGGCGTTGACGCCGTCGCGTTGCGTACGACGGACCTGATCCGCGCGGCGGAGCGCGAGTCGGATGCGAACGTGAACATGGTCTTTGTGTTCGAGAAGCTCTCGGCGGAGATCGCGGCGAGCGCGGGGCAGGCCTGAATCGCGTCGGTCTGGGTGCCGATCAGCCCTGAACGCTGATGGCCATCGCCGGCGCAGGCTGAGCTGCGCGGCCGGAATCCGGCGCTGCTTGCGTGGCGGCGACGGGGCGCTGCCCGCGTTCTTCGATGAGCTTCTGCATCAGCAGAACCCACGTCTCGCGCTCGTAGTCGAGAAGAGAGGCGATGGCGCCAAGCTTGGCATCGTCCTTCTCGTGCGCACCCTCAACGAGCGAGCGGTACATGAAGGCATAAAGCGCGCGAGCGTTGGCGGCGAGCTCGGCGTTCGCGTCGTCGCGGATCGTTGTGAGAAGCTCGAAGATGATCTCGCGGCAGGAGGTCAGGCCTGTGTACGCGCCCTCGTGCTGCTTGGTCCGCATGGACTCGCGACCCTGCGCGAGGAACTTGATCGCCCCGTCCAGCAGCATGAGCCGGAGCTCCTCCGGGCTTGCCGACATCACGCGCGTGCGGAGGTACGCGTTGGCGGCGTTGGCCTGCGGGCCGGGAAAGGTCTGCTGCGAAGGTGTCGGGTTGGTCATGGCAGGTTGCTATCGGTCCATCGACACGCTGACTTCATTCCACTCACGCCGCGGGAGCTTTGCTCGGGCGGAGGCCAATCACCCGACCCGCGAGATGTTGCCCAACGAGCTTGACTGGGTCTGAAGCTTTTGGATCGCGGACTCCATCGCCTGAAACTGTCGCTCCATGATGCCGCGTCGCTGCGTCAGCCGGTCAGTGAAGGAGACGACGCGGTCGCGCTGGAGCTTGATCTGGCTGTCCAGTCCCCGATTGCGATTGGTGAGGACGCCGTTGACGGTGGTTGTGTATCGCTCGGCGAGCTGCTCGAACTGGCCCATGATGCCAAGGCGCGTGAACGTGGTGCCCGCGTTGGGATTGCGGATCGTCACGCCCGGCGTTAGCGTTGTGGTTGTGTCCTCCGCGACGTCGCGCGCGGTAAAGAGTGACTCCACGGACTGAAAGTCGGTCTGGAGGGCATCGCGAAGCTTGGACTCATCGAGCTCGATCTTGCCGCCGCCAACGACCTTGATGCCGATCTGCGTCAGGCGGTTGTACTGGCCGGTTGCGCCTTGCATTGGCGACTGCACGAGCCGGAAGAGGCCGGAGCGCAGCTCAAGTGCTGTGGAGTCGCCGAGCAGCGGCCCGCCACGCTCGCTCGCGGCGTCGTACTTGCTCTGGAAGTCTACGCGTCCGATCGCGATGTTGAAGGTTTCGACGAAGACCTTGACGGCAGAGATCACGGCCTCGTTGTCGCTCTTGACCGTCAGAGAGACTGGCGTCGAACTTACCGACTTCGCGTCGATGCGCAAACCGGGGATGATGCCATCGAGCTGGTTGGTGGAGGATGTGACCGCGACGCCACGTGCGGGGTCCGCGCTGCCGAAGAAGAGGCGAGCATCGTTGCCAGCATCGAGGGATCGCCAGCCCATGTCGAGGGAACCGGTATCAACCAGGAAGCGGCCGTTGGTGCCGGTGGAAGACGAGGTGAGGTTGACGCGGAAGGGCGTTGCGCCGCCACCATCACGGATCGCGGAGGCCGACACACCAACGCCCGCCTGGTTGATCTTGTCGATGACCTGCTGGAGAGTGTCGGTGGCGAGGAAGTTGACGGTTCGCTCGGCGGATCCATCGAGCTTGTTGGCGGCGCCGGTGCCGGTGGCCTCGCCAGCGATGCCCAGTGCCTTGGCTACGGTTCCGACGGAGTCGGTGATCTTGATCTTGTTGGCACCGGTGGGTCCTGCTGCCTCAACGATCTCGATGCCGTCGCCCTTGGCGTTGATGCGAGCCTCGATCGCGACGCCGCGCGTGTTGAGGTGCTGGATCATGTCGCCGACGGTCTTGATCTCGCTTCCGATGGTGATCTTGGCGGAGGTGTTGCCCTGGGCGTCGCGGATCAGGATCTCGCCGGTCCCGATTCCCTTGCCGTTGTTGAGCGATGAGAGGAGCGTGGCGCGGGAGACGTACTGGCGCTGGAGGTTGCCGCTGGAGAACGTCGCGGCGGCGACTCCCGTGGCGCCGGTGGAGAGACCCAGAGACGCGGCGGTATCCGCGCCGCCGGTTCCTTCGATGATGAGATTCCCGCTTCCGCCCGTCAGGTCGGTGAGGGTCAATCCGGTGCCGCGTCGATCAAGCTCGAGCTTGATTCGCCCGCCGCTCTGGGACTCGATGGAGCGCATCACTTCGTTGAGCGACTGGTTTGGGTCGACGGTGGCGGCGAAGGTGGAACCGTCTCGCAGCGTGAAGTCGATGTTTCCATCCCCTTGGACGCCGCGTCCGCCGTTGAGGCCGCCGACCAGCGTCGTGTTGAGCCCCGCCAGAACGCGCTTGCCGACGAAAGATGCTGAGGATGCTGCGCCCGCGAGGCCGAGATCGCGGGCGGTCGAGTCGTTTCCTTCGGTGACCACGATCTGCCGCAAGCCTTGGGTGTCGGTGATGGTCAGGCGGCCATTCTCGCCGTCGACGGCGGCGTCGACGTCTGCGAAGCCTGCGGCGTCGAGCGCGGCGTTCATGCGCTCAAGAACCTGGCCCACCGTAGAGGCCGCGCCGCGAACTTTGGTGAGGACCAGCGTGCCAGCGGCGTTGGGACGGTCCTCGTAGACATCACCAATGTTGACCTGCACCGCGGTTCCGCCGACGCTGATGGAGAAGTTTGAAGCGCCGGTGCCCGCGACGTTGCGGATCGCAACGCCGCGGCCGTCGCCGAGGCTTGAGAGCGTTGTGTTGTTGCCGAGCCTGTACACGCTCTGGCCCGTGAGCGTTCCGGTCGCGGTTCCTGCGATGCCCAGGCTTGCGGCGGTGGTTGAACTGTTCAAATCCCCCACGCGGAGCTGGCCCCCGCCGCCGGCGATGTCCTTGAGTACGAGCCGCCCGCCGCTGACGCTGGCCTGGACTCGCGCGGTGCCATTCTGATTGATGGCCTCGAGCACGTCCCCCACAGTCGTTGCGCGAGAGAGGTCAACTGTTGCGGCAGTTCCGGCAGAATCGGTGATCGTGATGCGCCCGCGCTCGATGCCCTGCCCATCGTTGAGGTCGGAGAGGGCGACGTCGCGGTCGAGCCGAGCCTGCGCCGTCTCGAACGTGAAGGCGGTTGCGCCCAGCGAGCTGTTGGTGGTGTCTGAGAAGCCGCGTGAGAGGAGCTGTTGCGTGCTGACGAGTCGGTCGACGACGAACTGGTATGTTCCAGGCGCTGCGGTGCGCTCGGCGGTTGCTGAGAGGATCTCGGCGTTCGAGGATGTGACGGCCTTGCTCTTGAAGAGGTTGTTGGTGCGGAATGTGCCGGAAGCGCTCTTAAGGGCGAGCATGCGGGAGTTGATGTCGAGGAACGCGGCCTGCTGGAGCTGCAACTGGACCACCCGCGCGGACGCCTGATTGCGCGGGCGTGCCTCGATCGCGAGCAACTGGTCGATAATGGAACGCGAATCGATGCCGCTGAACAGACCGACGCCCGAAGTAATGCCGCCCATTTCGTCTCCAGTCGCTGAACACCCCGCCGCTGACCGAGCCAGACCTTCCGGACTACTGAACATCGTCCAGACAGCCGCCCCTTCTTGAAGCGAGGTGGGCACTCGGCGCACTCTGATGAACCGAACGCAAGTGAACCCCCCGAATCAGCCGACGTACGTGCCATATGTCCCCGATAACCACGCCGCTTCCCAAACTTGTGAGGATTCTGGTTGGAGTGCTCTGCGTCGCCATCGCGACCAGCGCCCTCGCGATCATCGTGATTGGGGCTGCGCTGGCCCACTCTCCGGCTTGGATCCTGATTGGCTTCGAATCAGTCGTGATGATCAGCGCGATCTGCGGCGTGCTCTTCTGCTTCAATCGATTCCAGGAGGGTCAGGGCCTCGCGCTGCTCTGCACGGCTGGAACGGTGGCCTTCGCCGCGTTCTGTGTCTGGCTCAGCCTGGCGAACCACGAGCTGATCCTGGATCCGAGCAAGCCTGGAGTCTCGTTCACGCCGATTGCGCTCGCACGCATCGCGGCGGGCGTACTTCTTGCGATCATTGCTTCGTACGCGGTCCTTCGACGCGACCCTCGGCGGTCGGGCGGGCTCTTGATCAGGGGAGTGATCGCGCTGATTCCTGTTGGGGCGGTCCTCATCGTCGCGGTTCTCTTCCCAACCACGGCCCGCAATGCGATGTCGGTCATGCCCGGGTGGCTGGGGGCCACGCTGGCCTTCGTGGGCGGGATCGTGGTTCTCACGCTTTTGAGCGTCGGGCTTCACTGCATCATCCGAGCCTTCGAGGCTGGTCGGCTCGAGACGCCGGACGGCTCGGTGACTGGCACAGATCCTCCACTGGCAAGCAAGCCCGCTACGTGAGCCAATGCCGACCCTATCTTCCCCATATGAAGTTGGGCGCCTCCGGCTCAAGGGGAGATATCGCGTTTGCCGCTTACCTACGTCTGGATTGGCTTCATCTTGTTTGTGCTGGTCATGCTCGCGCTTGACCTGCTCGTCCTGAATCGCAACCCGCACGTCATCAAGACGCGGGAGGCCCTGGGCTGGACAGGCGTCTGCGTCCTGCTGGGCCTGTCATTCAACGGGGTTGTCTTTTACCTGTACGAGAACGACGTCGGGGATATTGGCACGCGGTATCACCACTTTTACTCACGCGAAGCCAAGGCACGCCAGCACGAAGGTTTATCTTACTTATCGGCGCACGCGAGCGACACACTCGCGGGTCCGGGGGCCGTCGCCGCGGGTGACGCGATTGCTTCTCCCGCCGTGGCTGGAGCGGACACACTCCAATCGCTCGCGGCCGAACGCACGATCGCCGCGGCCAACCCCAGCGACCCGACGCCGCTGCCGATCCCGACCGGTATGGGATGGCCGGCTTCGGTTGAGTTCTTCACTGGCTGGCTCATCGAGTACTCTCTCTCGCTCGACAACATCTTCGTCATCGCGCTCATCTTCACGCACTTCAAGGTGCCGGGCCGGAACCAGCATCGGGTGCTCTTCTGGGGCATCCTCGGTGCGCTCATCTTCCGCGGCATCATGATCGGGGCCGGAACGGCACTGGTGAACTCGCTCGAGTGGATCCTGTACGTCTTCGGGGCCTTGCTGATCTTCACCGCCATCAAGCTCCTCCGCCAGCAGGAGGACCACTTCGAGCCCGAGAAGGGATGGGTCTACCGGCTCGCGCGGCGATTCTTGCCCTTCTCAGAAAAGCTCAACGGCGACCGCTTCTTTACCCGTATCGACGGACGTCTGCTCGCGACGCCGCTCTTCCTTGTGCTTCTGGTCGTTGAGACGACCGACGTGGTCTTTGCCATCGACTCGATCCCCGCGATCCTTAGCATCACAAAGGATCCGTTCCTGGTTTTCACGTCAAACGTCTTCGCGATCCTTGGGCTGCGCTCTCTATATTTCGCGCTTGCCGCGCTGATGGACAAGTTCGGCTATCTCAGGTTCTCGCTGGCCTTCATCCTCGCGTTCGTCGGTCTCAAGATGATCCTCGAAGGCTTTGATGTCCACGTCTCGCAGGAGCTTTCACTGGGCATCATCGGCACGGCGCTGGCGGTTGGAATCGGAACCTCGCTCGTCCTGGCTCCCAAGAAGGGTGATGATCCAGCACATGCAACGGACACACCGACGGAAATGACGCAATCAAGCGATCCAGACACTCCAAAAACCCCATCTAGCAAACACAGCGGCTTCGGCGATCCTGCCAATCACTGATTCCCCGCGGATCCGAGCGGTCTGCGCACGCCTCACCGGAGTTCTTCGCCCCCATGGTCCTTCCCTGGATATTGCTCGCGGGCCTGCTTCTGCTCTTGGTCGTTGTTGACCTGCTGGTGGTTCACCGCGCGCGGCAGGTGCAGCATCCGGCGCGCGCGTTCGCGACCGCCGGGGTCTACCTTGCGGTCGCCGCGACGTTTGCGATCGGTCTCCAATGGGCATATGGCACGCACTGGTACGAACTGGGCAGGTACCCCGACGGCTCGATCCACACGGATGGCAATGCCGCGCTGCTCCAGTTCTTAACCGCGCTTTTGCTGGCGCTCGCGCTCGATCTTGACAGCGTGCTGGTTATCAGCGCGATCTTCCGCCAGTTCCAGACGCCGCTGGGGCTCCAGCGGCGGGTCTTGCTGTGGGGCGTGCTCGTGGCGATCTGTACGCGGGGCCTTCTCGCTGGCTCAATGGGCCTGCTTCTATTGCACTTCGAGTGGGTCCGCTTCATTCTGGCGGGGTTGCTCGTGCTCGCCGCGCTGCGCATGCTGCTGGTGCGGCAGGAAACCGCCGACCCCTCCAAGAACGCGGTCCTGCGCGTCATCACGCGGTTCCTGCCAGTCACGAAGCGGCTGCATGGCTCGAGCTTCTTCACGATGGACAAGGGACGAGCCGCGGTTACCCCCCTTCTGCTCACGCTGGTGGTGATCGAGATTGCCGACGCGCTCTTCGCCATCGACTCGGTCCCCGCCGTTCTCTCGGTCACGCGAGAACCCTTCATCGTCCTCGCGGCCATGGCCTTCGCGCTGCTGATCTCACGCTCGCTCTATCCGGCCCTCTCGCTCCTGACGGACTGGATCCGCTACGTCAAGGTCGGTCTGGCGGTGCTGCTCCTCTATTCCGCGGTCAAGATGTCGCTTCGGGAGCATGTGGGGATCCCTGTCTGGTCCAGCTTCATTATCGTGACTGGGTGTGTGCTGGTGGGCATCTTCTTCGCCTTGCTGGCGCGCCGTGGGGACCAGCGTGCGAGCACGATCTCACCCCTGGGTGAAGATGCAGATCGCCTCGCGCGCTCCACACTCCGCCACACACGCCGCGTGATCATCCTCGTCGTCGGCGGCACGACGCTGGCCATCGGCGCGTTCATGATGATCGGTCCCGGCCCCGGCATCCCCATCTTCTTCATCGCGCTCGCGGTGCTGGGCACCGAGTTTGCGTGGGCGCGCCGCCTCATGGAACGCTCGAAGGGCGTGGCGATCGGTGCCGCTCGCAGCACTGCCGAGGCGGCACGCAAGCGGTTCAAGCCTTGGATCCTCATCCCGAAGATCGGCCTGACGATGGCCTTCTTCATCTCGCTCCCATTCTGGACGCCCATGCCCATCTATGGTGCGATCCTCGCCGCGCTCCCCGTTCTCTTTGGCCAGGCCTTCTGGGGCTGGCTCGCCTTTGGCGGCGGCGATCGCTACTTCACCGGGGAATCAGACGCCAAACCCACCGAAATGACAGCGATCGAGGCCGCACCTCCGCAGCAACGGATCGCCACCGATGTCGCGACTCCATCGCCGCAACCTCCGGGCGGCCCGGCGGTAGGCTGATGCAATGCCACGTGCCCGAATCTCCATCCTTCTTCTTTTCACTCTCGTACTTGTTGCGGCACCTTCTTGCTCGCGTCTGCGCAGCCCGCTCGAAGCCGCCGTCACGACCGCGGCTTCGCCCACCGGCGGACGCGCCGCGGCGGCGACGGAGCTCGTCACCGCGTGGCGGGCCAAGCAAGCCACATTCGACGACGCCCTCGAGCTCGCTTCACGCCACCTCGACTCAGCGGCCAGCGGCACACCGATCTCTGGCAGGTCCACCCCCACTCTCAGCGCCGACGCCACGGCCTTTGCCGGCGCGGTGCTGGATGCGATGATCAGCGTCCGCGGGGAGCTGCCCAAGAACATCGATCTCACGATTTTCTGGATGAAGGTTGGCCGCGTTGCCTTCGATGCCGCTGAGGAGGCCCACGCCGCGGGCCGGCTCGCCGAGGCTGCCACGCTCTTTGAGGCCGGCCCGCGCAATTGGCAGAACGACACGTACTGGCATCTCTACCCGGACCACGACGCCCTCGCCGCCGTGATCATCGCGCAGAACGGCCGCCCCATGGACGCCATGCGCCGCCTTGAGTCGCGAGTCGAGCTCATGGGCCCCGCCGAAGAAGTGCTCGCGATGCTCAAGGCCCAGCAGCCGCGCTGAGACTACGGGTAGACTCTGCGCTGGGCACGTGCGGCTGCTCATTTCACAGTACGCGACGGCCCGACCAGCAAGGAGTCTCTCCGTGGGTGCCATCTCCAAGACCCTCTATATCTTCGGCCTCCAACGCCGCGCACCGATGATGCTTCTGTCGATGGGCATCCTCGGCGTCGCGTGGTACCTCCTAGGAATCAACCCGAATCTTGTTGCCGCCATTGGCGGCCTGATCGTGGTCAGTTGGCTCACCCCGGAGCGCTACTCCAACATCGTAAGCGGCATTGGCATGATCGCCGTTGGCGTCTTCCTCTACTTCAACTTCGCTGGCGGCACGCGGACCGGGCTCCTCACGTGTCTCATCGGCGCAGTCTTCCTCGTCATGGGGGCCATGGGCCTGCGCCGCTCGTAACTAGGCCGCGAGATCTTCTTCATCGCGCCCCATCACGCCCCGTCACGCCCCATCACGCCACTCATGACCCACTTCACCCACCAGCATCACACCGCTCCACGCAGATCGCCGATCTTCGGGCTGCCCGAGCTCTTCACCTTTCTTCTCGCGGCCCTCGCGCCAGCGCTCGTCGCGTTTAACACACCTGTGCTGATCCCGCCCGACGGCCTTGACTACCTCGACGGCGCGGCACAACTTCTGCACAACTCCACCCTCTCGGGCATCGTTCCATACAAAGCGCCTGGCCTCACTTTCCTCACCACCCTGATGCTCTGGACCGACTCCTCCCTCAAGGTTCTCGTCTGGTTCCAGGGCATCATCATCCTCGCGACCGGCGTTCAGGTCTGGGCGGCGATGCGCCTGATCGGCTCGCGATGGATGGCGCTCATCGCTGGCCTCCTCACCGCGTGGCACCCATCGATCCTCACCTACCAGCCCTATGTCCTGCGCGAGGCCGTGGCACCCTTCATCGCGGCGTGGATTGCGATCCAGATCATCCTCCTGTTCCATCGCGACCTCGGCCCGCGCTCACTCTCGCGCACTCTCATCCTTTGCGCGCAGCTCGGCTTGGGGATCGGGATCGGTGCGCTGTACCGCGAGAACTTCATGGCCTTTGTGCCGCTGGGCATCGTGGCTGCCGCCGCGGCAACGCTTGCAGCCGGTTACGGCAATCGCGGCCGCACGCTGACGTTCACGCACACGCTCGCGGCGGCCTCCACCGTCTGGCTCGTCGCGATGCTCGTGCTGGCGCCTTGGCTCGCGTTTAACCACTCGCGCCTCGGGCACTTCGTTCTGACGGTCCCGAAGACACAGTTCAACCGGTGCATCAACGCCTGGGCCAACGGTCTCGTTGACGATGGAACCACGCAACCCCGCGCCGTGCACGACTACGCCTTCGTCGCTTCCAGGCTCGCACAGAACGGC
>JBBQGR010000027.1:0-14284 GCA_038323185.1 Phycisphaerales bacterium
CCATCGCCATGACGCGCGGGTGCGAGCGTCACGATGGGCATGGCAATCATCACGCGGCGTGCGCGCCAGAGCCGCGCTTGGGTGGTGATGTGGCCGCGCTTCCGTTGTGGATGCGCATTGGGAATGCGCCGTTCATTGCGATCATCAAGGTGTATCAGTTCACGCTGTCGCCGATCATGGGGCGCGCGTGCCGCTTCTGGCCGACGTGCTCTTGGTATGGGCTTGAGGCGTATCGAACGCGCGGCCCGATCGTTGGGACTTGGATGACGGCGTGGCGGATTTTGCGGTGCAATCCGTTCGGCGGGCATGGATACGACCCGGTCCCGCCGCGCGAGGTTGGTGGTGTTGTGCAAGACGCGAGTGGCGCATCAGACGCGCCGATCACACGTCCAGTGCGGCCTTGATGCGGCCCCAGCTCTCGCGCACGGTGGCGTCCGCCGCGCCCTTGAGAAGTCCGACGGGCGCTGCCGCGACGAGTCCCTTGCGTTCGGTGACGGCGGCGGCCCAGTCGATGCGCGAGCCTGCGCCTTCGGGCGTTACCTTCATCGTTGAGGCGACGGTCATCGACATGCCGATGCCTGTCGAGACGGTCTTCATCAGGGCTTCTTTGCCCGGGACCGTCTGCGTGATTTCCATCGTGAACTTCAGCGTGCTGCGGATGAAGGAGAAGCCGGGCTTCACGACGCCCTTGAGTGTGGTGTCGTTGATCTTCTCGGCCGAGACGAGATCGGGGATGCAGCCCTTCAACGCTTCGGGGCTGATGAGGAACGCATACGCCTTCGCGGGATCGGCTTTCACGATCTCGAACCCGGAGAACTCAAGGCCTGAAGCGTCCGCCATCGTGCAATCTCCTCGATCAAACCGGCATGCTCACGGCCGGGCAGCAGGGTAGCGAGCTGGGAAGTGGGAGCCGGTGCTTGTGACTCAGGCCATCGCCGCGGGGCGTGGGTTTCGCTTGCCTTCGATGCCCTTGCCCAGGTCGATGGGCTTGCGTGTGATACCGAGATCTTCGAGGGCGCTGTGCGCGGCGGTGACGCCAGACATCAGGACCATCGGAACGCCGGGGCCCGGGTTGGAGCTGCCGCCAGTGATGTAGAGGCCCTTGAGGACGCGGCTGCGGTTGCGGGGCTTGAAGCCGCCCTTGAGTTTGCCGTGGGAGGCGAGGCCGTAGATCGCGCCGCCCTCGGCGTTGTAGAGGCGTTCGATGCCGCCGGGCGTGAGGCTGCGCTCGATGACGATGTGCTGCTCGATGTCTTTCATGCCGAAGCGCTTGAGCTTGTCGATAACGACAGGACGGTACTGCTCGAGCAGGCCGCCGTTGCCTTCCCAGGTCTGGCCGGGGCGGAGGTAGGGTGTGTGGATGAGGGCGTAGAAAGCCTCGTGTCCGGCGGGCGCCTGGTTGGGGTCGGTGCGGCTGGGGGCGGCGAGGTAGATGGTTGGATCGCGAGCGGGAACGCCGCGGGTGTAGATGTCGCTGAACTCTTCCCAGCTGTCGCGGCTGAAGAGGAAGTTGTGATGCGCGAGGTGGTCGTACTGCTTGTTCAGGCCGAGGTAGAGGACCAGGCCGGAGCAGGCGGGCGTGTAGCTCTGGGCGATGGACTCTTGCTCGCGCTTCGCGCGGTTGCCGGAGACGAGCGTTCGGTAGGTGCGCTGGACGTCGCAGTTGGAGACGACGCTGCCAGCGTGGATGATGCGGCCGTCTTCGAGCTCGACACCGGTGGTGCGGGTGCCGTCGTCGAGGATGCGCTTGACGCCGACGCCGGTGATGATGTCGAGCTTGCCGGGGCCTTGCTCGCGTGCGATCTTCTCGAGCGTGCGCGCGACCATGCGTGTGCCGCCCATGGGGTACCAGCAGCCGTGGTCGACCTGTGCCGAAGCGATGAGCGAGAGAATGGCGGGCGCGAGAAAGGGTGAGGAGCCGACGTACTGGAGAAAGTGCTCGCACATCTGGCGGACGTGGGGCTCGTCGATGTGCTTGTGGAGCGTGCCAGCGACGGTACTGTGCATCCGCATCGCGAGGACGTCCTTCAGGAGGCCGGGCTCCTTGGGCGGGGAGAACACCATGTCCGAAACGCCGCCGAGGTCCTTGTAGAAGAAGACTTTTTCGGAGAGGCCGAACATGCGGCGCGAGTAATTGACGAAGGTTCGGAAGCCGGCGCCAGCGTTCTTGCCGGGGAACTGCGCGTCGAGGCGCTTGGACATGATGTCGAGGTCGCCAGCGAGGTCGATGACGGTGCCGTCCTCGTAGTGGCAGCGCCATTGTGGGTCGAGGTTGATGAGGTCGATGTAGTCCTCGACCTTGCGGCCGGATCGGCGCACGATGCCTCGGAGAACCTGCGGCATCGTGATGATGGTGGGGCCCATGTCGAAGGTGAAGCCCTGCTCGGAGAGGACGTTCATCTTGCCGCCGAGGTGCTGGTTGCGCTCGACGAGCGTGACGGGGACGCCATGCGTTGAGAGTTCAACGGCGGCGGCAAGGCCCGCGAGGCCGGCACCGATGACGACGACGCGGGCGTCGCTGCTGCGATGAGTGGCGTGCGTTCCGTTCTTCTGACCATCTACTGCGCTGACCATCGGGGGCCTCTGCTTTCTGTTGTGCGAGCAGAAGCATACGGAGGAGAGGGGCGAAGCGGGCGAGGAGAGGCGCGGGGGCTGGGCACCGGGGGAATTGGGGGAAGTGGAGTCTGGTCGCGATGAACTTAGAGTGCTTGGCGAGCGGCACGAGCAGCTCGTCGGGCTGCGGAAGACAAAGGTAAAGTTGGATGTTTGCGGGGTGTTTTCCGGGGGTGTCGTCGCTCCGCTCGCTCCTTCACCGCCCGGCTACGAGCGATCAGGCCTTGGGCCTGTCAGGAAAATGCTGCGGAGAGTTGAGGTACCGGAGGCTGACGAGAGACGTCGCGGAGAGTTGTGGTACCCGAGACACTCTGTTATTTCTCCTAGTCAACGTCCGGCGAGTTTCATGAGTGCCCAGGTTGCTAGTGCGGCCATTCGTGGGCCGGGGGCGCTGAGCGTCTTCGAGACGCCGTGTTTTCCTGTGGAGATGTAGATGGGGCGGGTCATGTTGAGCAGGCCTTCGACGCCGCGGGAGAGGCCCCAGCCGGAGTCGCCTCGGCCGCCGATGGAGACTGCGGGGTGGGCGGTTGGGAGGATGGCGTCGTTGATGGTGACGTTGGTGGCACCGAGTTCGGGGGCGAGTGCTCGGGCGCTGGCGATGTCTCTCGTGAAGATCGACGCGGTGAGGTGCTGGTCGCAGCGGCGGTGGAGGCTGAGGGCGTAGGCGAGAGTGGGGACGAGGACGACTGCGAGCGCGGGAGCGAAGTGGCGGCCTTCGACGAGGGGCGTGGCCATTGGGCAGTCGATGATGGCGGTGGCGCGGACGGAGGAGCCGTCGCGCAGCGCGGGCGGATTGGGTCCTGCGGCGTCCTGGCCACCGTCGGCGATGGCGGTGGCGATGAGCTTTTGGAAGGTGTCCGCCGCGGCGTCGTCGATGAGGCGGCGAACGGGGGCTTTGGCCGCGAGGGTGCGGAGGGTGGAGACGAAGTCGGGGTAGGCGGATTGATGGACGAGGGCGCGGCGTGGTCCCATGCAGGTCTGGCCGTGGTTGATGGTGACGGCGGCCCAGATGGCGCGGGCGGCCTTGGCCGCGTCGGCGTCTTCGAGGACGAAGGCGGAGTCGCGCCCGGAGAGTTCGAGGGTGCAGGGCGTGAGGGTTGGGGCGAGGGCCTGCGCGATCTCGCGGCCGACGGGCGTAGAGCCGGTGAAGAGAACGTGGTCCAGACGGCGCGCACCCGAGGCGTGCTCGGCGAGGAGTTCGGCGCCAGCCTCGCGCGTGGGCTGGGTCCAGTCGAGGACGCCCGATGGAGGGAGGCCAGCTTCGATGGCGAGCTCGAGGAGGCGGAGTTGTGTTTGGGGGGCCTTTTCGCTGGGCTTGACGATGACGCGGTTGCCCGCGGCGAGGGCCTGGACCATCTCGATGCCCAGGAGCTGGATGGGATAGTTCCAAGTGGCGATGATGGCGACGGTGCCGAGGGGAGCGCGCTCTTCGATGATGCGTGTGCCGGAGAGCCACCAGGGTGTGGACCGGATGCGGCGCGGGGCGAGGAGTGCGGGGGCGCGCTTTTCGAGCCAGCGGCACGCCGCGAGGAGGGGGAGGACATCGCTCATCACGGCCTCGAAGCGCGGGCGAGCGACTTCGGCCTCGGCGAGGGTGGTGAGTTCTCTTTCGTGGCGGGCGAGGAGGCGGCGGAACTTCTTAACCCAGAGAAGGCGGTCGCGCAGCGGGGCCCAGGCGGGGATTGGGGCGAGCGGGAGCGAGGCGGGTTCGGGGGCGGAGGGGAGCACAAGGAAGGGTATGGAGAAGAAGGGACTGGAGATTGAAAGGCAATCAGGGCAATTGCATGGTCCGAGTTTGATCCGTGGCTAGGTGTGATTGTCTGGTGTGCGTCACGAGCAGCCCGTCGGGCTGCGGGAGACGAAGGCGAGATTGAATGTTTGCGGCGTGTTTTCCGGGGATGTCGTCGCTTCGCTCCTTCACGCCCCGGCTACAAGCGATGAGGCCTTGGGCCTCTCAGGAAGATGCTTCGGAGTGGGGTGGTACCGGGGCGGCGACGAGGACGCGAGGTATCGCTGATCGATTTTGAGATAGCCGTCGCGGAGAGACCAGGCGACTACTGGCCCAAGCAGCAACGGGTGGGAGGAGAGTTGCGATTCTTGAATGCAGCGTGCCGATTGGGGCTGCCGAATCCTTTGGGTTGGTGGGTTCGAAGGTGTTGGCTACGCTGGGAAGAACTCATGACCACACTTTCGCCTATCGGAACTTCCTCTGGGTCGCCGCCTGATGGCTCGCCGCGCGCTTCGGTGGCTGCTGGGGTGCGCGATGGTGGTGTTGGGCCGCATGGTGGCGGCGAGGCAGACGTGGCGATTGTGGGGGCTGGGCCTGGCGGGCTTGCTGCGGCGGTGCTGCTGGCGGCGTCGGGGGTGCGGGTTCGTGTGTATGAGGCGGGCGGCATTGTGGGTGGGCGGACGGCGCGCGTGAGTGTGCGGAACGGCGACGAGATTTACTCGTTTGACAAGGGTCCGACGTTCTTCATGATGCCGTATGTGCTGGAGGAGATCTTTGCGAGCGCGGGCAAGTCGCTGAAGGAGTATGCGACGCTCACGCGGCTGGATCCGATGTACCGGCTGATCCTGGGGCGGTCGGTGGCGGAGGGTGGGACCATCACGCTTGATGCGACGCAGGACATCGAGGAGATGTCGCGGCGCATCGGGAAGATCAACGCAGAGGATGGGCGGGCGTTCAAGCGGTTCATCGATGACAACCGGTACAAGCTGCGGCACAGCGAGAGCATCCTGCGGAATCCGATGCGCTCGCCGCTGGACTTGTTTCGGTCTGGGACGCTGCTGGACACGCTGAAGGTTGGGCCGGTGCTGAACCCGCATCTTTCGGTACATGACCTGCTCAGCCGCTACTTCAAGGATCCGCATGTTCGGCTGAGCGTGTCGTTTCAGAGCAAGTATCTCGGGATGTCGCCGTTTGACTGCCCGAGTCTGTTCACGATCCTGCCGTTCATTGAGTATGAGTATGGCGTGTGGCATCCTACCGGCGGCTGCCACGGGCTGATGCTGGCGATGGCTCGGCTGGCGGAGGAGCTTGGCGTTGAGATCGTGACGGGCGCGCCGGTGGAGGGCATCGAGTTTGAGGCCGGGTCGACGCGCGCGACGGCGGTTCGAGTTGGGGGTGATGGGCCGCTGGCGGGCAGGACCGTGCGGCATGGGCGCGTGGTTGTGAATGCGGATGCGACGTGGGCGATGAAGCGGCTGATTCCGGCCGCGACGCGGCAGCGCGCGGGCGACTACAGCGATGCGACGCTGGATGGGAAGCGCTACTCGTGCAGCACGTACATGATCTACGCGGGTGTTGAGGGTGAGATTGATCTGCCGCACCACACGATCTATGTGAGCGAGGCGTATCGGAAGAATCTCGAGGACATCACGACCAACGGGCAACTGACGGACGACTGCTCGGTGTACATGTGCAACCCGAGCCAGATTGACAAGACGCTGGCACCAAAGGGACACAGCTCGGCGTACATCCTGGTGCCGACGCCCAATTGCCGCGAGAGCGGCGGGAAGATTGATTGGGCGAAGGACGCCGCGGCGCTGCGTGAGCGAACGCTGGATCAGATCCGGGACCGGATGGGCGTTGATCTGCGAGGTCGGATCCGGGCCGAGGTGGAGCTGACGCCAGCGGACTGGGAGCGTGCGAACATCAACTTCGGCGCGACGTTCAACCTGGCGCACAATCTCAAGCAGATGCTGCACTGGCGGCCGCAGAACAAGCTGAAGGGATTTGAGAACGTGTATCTGGTTGGCGGCGGGACGCATCCGGGCTCGGGGCTGCCGACGATCTTCCTGAGCGCGCAGATTTCGAGCCGGATGATCTGCGAGGAGATGGGTGTGCCGTTTGCGGGCGCGAGAGAGAGTGTGAGGCGGATTAGCCAGGCGAGACAGATGGTGTGAGGGGGAGGCGAGGAAAGTGGCCGATTGGTCAAAGGGCCAAACGGCCGAATGTCGGAGGTCTTTCGCTGCTTTTCTGGGTTCTGGCTTGTTCTGATCCTCGTGCCCCGTGCTCCGTGTCCGATGCCTAATGCCTTTCGCTGGGCTTCCATCCGGGCGCTTGTGACATGTCCCAGATGAGCACCTCGCCGCTGCCCCAAGGGCCGATGCCGAGTTGGTTCCACCAGCCCCTGCCGCTGGTGGAGAAGGAGAAGCCTGCGGTGAGGCGGCCGTCTTGCGAGAGTGCGCTGGGCCTGGTCCAGGTGCCGCCGCCAGCGACGGTGGCGATGATGGCGCCGGTGTTGTCTTCGATGTTGCGGGCGTTGCCGAGGATCCAGCCGAGATGGTCGATGCTGAGCTGCGGGCCGGTGCTCGTGCGGATGGTCTCGGTCACGGTGCCGGTGATGAGATCGACCTGCATGCTGGCGGTGCTTGCGTAGGGCTCAAATTGGAGGACGCGGCCATCGTTTGTGATCCTTGGGTTAAAGAAGGATGTTCCGGGGTAAGAGACGGTGATCTCGCGCGACATGCTGCGCGCGGTGTTGGTGGGCGCGTCTGTGGTCCAGGGCTCGAAGGCGACGACCAGTGCGTCGCGTGTGGTGGCGGTGGCGCTGGGGGCGGCGGCGTCAATGAAGAGGGAAAAGTGCAGCGCGGTGGTGTCGGGCTGGGTTGGGTCTGCTTCGTGGATGAGCCAGCGGTGGTAGGGGATGGAGGCGCCGCGACCGGTGTCGAGCTGGACAGGTGGCGCGTAGGTCGCGATTGTTTCGAAGAGGCTTTGCGAGCCATCGGCATTGATGCGAACGCGCAGGAGTTCGGTGCGGAAGCGCTTGGCGCCCTGGCTCAGGGGCGATGACGCGCGGTGGAGATAGAGCCAGCGGGAACCATCGGCGAGTTGGCTTGAGAATTGGAAGGCGGTGAGTCCGTGGGAGATGGTGGAGGGGATGGGGTTTGGCGAAAGCTCGAGCGGCTGCGCGGGGCCGGGCACTCCGCCCTTGACGCGGCTGACGTAGAGGCGATAGCCGTCGGTGGTGCCGGACTCAAAGATGCTGAGGGCGAGCATGCCGCCGTCGCCAGCGAGCGCTGGTTCTTGGAAGATGGCGTCGTGGCGTGTGATTGGCGTTGCGATGAGTGTGCCCGTCTTGATCGAGTAGGCCGCCAGCGTAAAGCCGTTGCCGAAGTCGAGCGGGCTCTTTATGAATTGCAGCGCGGGGATGAGGTTGCCGATGATGGGCATGGGCCAGGGTGAGCCCGCCATGAGGCCGGGTGTCGGGCGCTGGATGCGGCTTGCGATGATGGCACCGGCGGCGATGAGCGCGACGAGCGTGATCGCTACGATTGGTCCGAAGCGGCGGATGGCGAAGCGGCCGCGGATGGGTGGGCGATTGGCGGTTTCGACGCCGCACTCGGGGCAGCGCGCGGGCGAGATGGGCGTGGGCTGCGCGGCGGTGATGGGCGAGGGGGTGAGGTCGTAGTTGCAGCCTGCGCAGTATTTGCGGCCGGGTCGCTGTGGGCGGCGGATGAACCGGCGCAGGGCCATGAGCAGGACGAGGAGCGTGATGGGGATGCTGAGGAGCGCGGCGTCGGGGGAGTGCCACTTGGCTCTTGCCCACCAATCGACGCTGCTGGCGGGGTGGCGGACGTAGAGGATCTGGTTGGCACCATCGATCTGCATTGTGCCGAAGAAGGTTCTTCCCGCGGCGTCGTTGGGGAGCGCGATGGTGGCGACGGGCTGGAGCTCTGAAGCGAAAGTCCCTGCGGGCTGGGATGGCGGTTGCATCCTGCGAGGATACCGCGCGAGGCGGCGGGCATACGGCAGGGGCGCGAGTGGGGGCGGGTGTGACCTGATAAACTCCGGACTTGGGGCGGGCTAGGTTGGGCCGATGCGGCGTGCCTGGCGGCGGGCTTTGGTTCGTGGTGTCCGTTTATAGTGCTTGTTGAATCGCGGAGCGACTTCTGCATCAGTCCCGGCCCATCCTTGAAGGCAGTTACTCGCCGCGCGTTGTTGCGGGATTCAGCTGGTACACGCGCCGACTGTTCAAGAAGAGCTTCAGCGCTGTGCGCATGACGCCTGGGTCGATCGCGCTGATTGGGTCGTTGGATGCGCATCCGGGGCCGGTGATTGTCGCGATAAGCCACGCCTCGTGGTGGGATCCGCTGGTGGTGGTGGTTGTGGCGAGGGCGTTGCTGCGCTCGAGGTCGGGGTGCGCTCCGATGGAGCGTGCGCAGCTGGAGAAGTTCTCGTTCTTCCGGCGGCTTGGCATGTTTGGCGTTGATCCTGATGATGCGGCGATGCTGACGGCGATGAGCGCGTATGTGCGTGAGCGATTTGAGCGTGAGGCGCGGCCGACGCTGTTCATCACGCCGCAGGGGCGATTCGCGGATCCTCGGACGCGGCTGGAGATTCGTCCGGGCGTGGCGGCGATTGCGGCGGCGCACGCCTCCTGCCGCGTGGTGTGTCTCGCGATTGAGTATCCGTTCTGGAGTGACCAGCGACCCGAGGTGCTTCTGCACGCGCGCGAGGCTGTGCTTGACCCATCAAGGTCGGTGAGCACGTCGCGATGGCATCAGGCTATTGCTGGTGCGCTGGGCGCGGCGATGGGTGAGCTTGCGGTGCTGGCGATGGCGCGCGATCCGCGCGCGTTTGCGGTGGTTGTTGGGCGCGGGGCCGGAAGTGCTCGCGTGAATCCGGTGTATGACCTTTGGCTGAAACTCCGGGGGCGCGGTTCTGGGGCCATCGAGTCCAGCCGCGTGCCGGGAACGACGGGCTCGAGCGTCGATTTCAGGTCCCGCGAATCCGGGGAAACTCGGGCAGCGAACGAGGCGGGCACGTGAACGAAGTCTCCATCATCCTCGCGATTGGCCTTAGTTTCACGCTCATCGCGCTGGCGATGACGCTGTGGAACCTGCGGTATTACCGGCGCAGCGACGCGCAGTGGCGGCCGGGCGCTGGCGCGGTCCCGTTCATCTCGGTCTGCGTGCCTGCGCGAAACGAGGCGACGAACATCGAGGCGTGTGTCCGCTCGATCCTTGCGAACGACTGGCCGAACATCGAGGTGCTGGTCTATGACGACCAGAGCACGGACGCGACGCCGCAGATCCTCGCGCGGTTGATTGAGTCGGACGCGCGCGTGCGGACAGTAGAGAGTCGCCCTTTGCCCGAGGGGTGGAATGGCAAGCAGCACGCGTGCTGGCGCATGGCGCAGGCGGCGGCGGGCGAGTGGATGACCTTCACGGATGCCGACGTGCGCTTCGCGCCGGATTGTCTGCGCCGGGCTCTTGGCAGCGCCACCGTGCTGAACGCTGGGCTTGTGAGCGCCTTTCCGCGGCAGATCATGGGCACGGTCGGCGAGGCGCTGGCGATCCCGATGATCTTCTTCATCCTGCTGAGCTATCTCCCGTTTGCGAAGATGCGCGGGACGACGGACGTATCGGCCTCGGCGGGGTGCGGCCAGTTTCTCTGCATCCGGCGCGACGCGTACGCCGCGAGCGGCGGGCACGATGGCTTCAAGGACTCGATGCACGACGGGATCAAGCTGCCGCGGGCCGTGCGACGCGCGGGCTTCACGACCGATGTGTTCGACGGGACGGATGTGCTCTCATGCCGCATGTACACGGGCCTTGGCCAGACATGGCGAGGCTTTGCGAAGAACGCGTATGAGGGGCTGGGCTCGCTTGGACTCTTGATCTTTATCACTGTGGTGCATTTGCTGGCGCATGTGACGCCGTGGGTGCTGCTCGCGCTCGCGGCGGCGGCGCGTGCGACAGACTTTGTGCCGCTTGCGCGGCTTGATGTGCTGGCATCCCCTTTGGCGATGGCGCTCGCACTTGCGTGCGTGGTGCTCCAGATCTTTCACCGGATCGTGCTTGCGCGGCGGCATGCGCAGCCGCTCTGGATCGCGCTCGTGCATCCTGTCGGCATCGTGATGATGACGCTGATCCAGTGGCACAGCCTGTACCTGCATCTGACGGGCAAGCGGGCGTGGCGTGGGCGGACGCTGGGTCCCAGCGGCGTTGCGAGCGTCGGCGGCATTACGCGTGCAGGATCTTGAGTCCTGCCTCTTCGGGCGTGATCATGCCGAGTTCCCACCGCAGCGCCTTCTCGAGATTGGCGTGCGCGAATCTGAAACCGCTGGTGCGCAGGCGATCCGGAACGGCGCGGCAGCTCCAGACGGCGGCGTCGGCGACTTCGCCCATCATCGCGCGGAGCACGAACGTTGGTAGGTTCATCATCAGCGGGCGATCAAGCACGTGCGCGAGCGTGCGTGCGAACTCGCCAGCGCGGACGGGGGCTGGGCTCACGGCGTTGATGGGTCCGGAGAGTGCCGGGGTCGCCGCGGCGTGCAGGATCACGCCGATGAGATCATCAAGCCCGATCCAGCTCATCCACTGACGACCGGTGCCGATGACGACGCCCATGCCGAGGCGGAAGGTGGGGAGAAAGCTGGCGAGTGCGCCGCCGCGGGGCGTCATGACCGCGCCGATGCGCAGGTTGACGACGCGCACGCCCGACTGGCGCGCGGGTTCGCACGCGGCTTCCCAATCGCGCGAGACTTCCGCGAGGAAGCCGCTGCCGACGGTGGCGTCTTCGGCGAGCTCCTCGTCGCCTCGGTTGCCGTAGAAGCCGATGCCCGAGGCGCAGATAAGCACGCGAGGCGGCCTTGCGAGGCCCGCGATGGCGCGCGCGATGGTGCGTGTGCCTTCGACGCGTGATGCCCGGATGGCCTCGCGCTGGCCCTTGCTCCAGCCGCCGAGCGTTCGCGGCAGGACGGGCTCGCCAGCGAGATGAACCACGACGTCGCACCCTTCGAGCGCGGCGTGATCGACCTGACCCTTGGAACCTTCGCTCGATGATTCGGACGTGGCGGCGCCGCCGGGCTGCCAGAAGATCTCGCCGCGATCTGCGCGGGCGCGCCCACGGACGAGACGATCGACGCGTTGGCCGCCAGTTGTGAGGAAGCTGGCGAGCGCGGAACCGATGACACCGGAGGTGCCGCTGATGGCCCATCTCGTGGTGGCCTGGAGGCCGGCGCCCAGGAGGTGTCTGTGCAGCGCGAGGTCTGCGCGCAGGCGGGCGTGGCGATACGCGAACATGCGCTCGAGCTGCGAGCGGAGGAAGTGTCCGGCGACGATGCCGCTGAGCGGCTGGGCTGGGAGGCGATAGTCGAGCGAGTCCTCCATCATGCTGCCGCCCGGCGCGGGGAGGCAAGAGTGGGTGTGTCGCCAGAAGGCCATGGGGCCGCGGACCTGCTCATCGATGAACCGAACGCCGGGCTCGAAGCCGAGGTGGCGAGCTTCCCACGTGATCCAGACTGGCCACTTTCGGATCTGGAAGATGAGGTGAGCGCCATCGCGCAGGCCGCCAGCGTCGTGCGGGTCGCTCAGGATGCGCAGCGTCTCCCATGGTGGCGCGAGGCGCTGGAAGGCGCCGGGGCGCTCGTGCCAGGCGAAGAGCTCGGCCGCGGAGACCGGCATCTGTGATCGTGCGACGAAGCGCGGCATGGTCAGTGTCATAGGCGGGTACTGATGCAGTCGCAGATTGCGGCCCGCGCTGCCGGCGCAGAATTGGGGCATTGGGCACGTCGCCGTTTCGTCACGTCGCCATGTCGTCATGTCGTTGTGTCGTCGTGCGGTCACGTCGTCCTGCTCTGGCCTCTACGCTCCGGCATGGATGCTCTTTCTTTCGCTGAAATGACGGTGGGCGGGTTCCTTGACGCGACGGCGGCGAAGTTGCCCACGCCCGGCGGGGGCGCGGTGGCGGGATTGTCTGGCGCGATGTCGGCGGCGCTGGCGGGGATGGTGGTCTCGTACTCGCTGGGGAAGAAGGCCTTCGCGGCTCAGCAGGCGCAGCTCGAGCAGGACTCGGCGCTGCTGGCGCGTGCTCGCGCGATGTTCATGCGGCTGGCGGCGGAGGACGCCGCGGCGTATGGGCTGGTGAACGAGTTGTCGCGGTTGCCCGAGAGCGATGCGCGTCGCGCGGCGGAGATGCCACAGGCGGCCCGCGCGGCGGTCGATGTGCCGATGGCGGTCGCGACGCTCGCGCTTGATCTGCTGCGTGAGTATGAGCGCATGATCGGGATGACCAACCGGCACCTTCGCAGCGACCTCGCGATCGCGGCGGTGCTCGCTGGCGCGACGGCGCGAAGTTCGTGGTGGAACGTGGTCGTGAATGTGCCCGGTCTGCCGGAGGGTGATCGGGCGGCCGTTGTCGCGGGCGCGGAGGCGCTGGTGGCGAAGGCCGAGGATCTCGCGCGTGATGTGGAGCGCGGGTGCCGGGAGCCGATGCCGTGAGGCCCGATCCGGCCGACCTCGCGCTGCACGTGCGCGGCTGGCTGATCGCGGCGGCGCGGCCGGAGATTGCGGCAGAGCTGGAGGGTGTGTACGCCATGATCGCTGATCAAGTCGAGGCGCGCGGGCCAGCGTGCTGGGCGTCGGGACGGTGCTGCAACTTTAAATCGACGGGCCACCTGCTGTACACGACGGGGCTGGAGGCTGCGGCGACGATGGTGGGGCTGGCGCGGGTTGGGTTTTCGGTGCCGAGCGCGGCGGATGTGGCTGCGGCGGTGGTGCGCGGCGACTGCCCGTTTCTGACGATGAACGCGTGCGGCGTCCACACAATCAAGCCGATGGGCTGCCGCGTGTACTTCTGTGATCGTGGCGCTGAGGAGTGGCAGGAGCAGTTGAGCGAGCGGTCGCTGCGCGCGATCCGGCAGATCCATGAGCGGCACGGAGTGGAGTATCGCTACACGGAGTGGCGGGCGCTGCTTGGGGCGATGGTGGAAGTGCGCGGCGGGGAAACATCGCTCTAGCGCGTTGCGATCACGGCGCAGGGCAGCTTGATTGTGGTGGGCACTTCTGTAGTGGTACCTCGGGCAAACCCAGCCGAGGGTTCGGCGCCTGCGGCGCGAAGGGTCGTGCGGGGCGCGGGGCAAAATGAAGCGACCGGCCTGGAGGCCGGTGCTACTTGGAGAGGATCCGTTGCGGCTTGCTGATCAGCCCTTGACGAGCGCGGTCTGCCAGCCGTCGTAGGCGCCGCCCATGTCTTCCACGAGCTCGGTGAGTTCCCGGCGAATCTCGCTGATCACTTCGAGAGTCACGGCGTGGCGCTTGGTGGCTTCGACGAGGAAGTTGAGGTCGCCTTCGGCGGGCGTGGCGTCGTCATCGCCCTCGTCATCGCCTTCTTCACCGCCAGCCTTGGCGATGGGTTGGACGGTGAAGCCCTTGCGGATGAGGGCGTCGCGGAGCTTCTCGCCCGCGGCGGTGGTCTCGACGAGGAGCGCGTGGTCGACCGGGCGGGGCTTGTCGATCTGGTCGCCCGCGGCTTCGAGCTGGCTGATGAGCTGCTCATCGGCGTAGGCGGCGACGTCCTCATCGCTCGGGAAGAGAAGGCCGAACTGCTGCCACTCGGGATCCTCACCTCGTGCGACCTCGACGTCGTAGCCGGTGCAGACACCGGGCGCGGCCTCGGCGAGCGCGTCTGCGCCGGCCCGGGTGGCGTAGTACCAGATGTCGAGGTGGCCATTGCCACGGACGCTGGCGAAGTGGATGGAGTCGTGGAGCTCGCCGCTGGCGTCGAGGGCTTCCTCAAAGTCGGCGAGGGTGTCGCGCTCGTCGCCATCGCCCAGGCCATGCTCGCCGGGCTCTTTGAAGGGGACGCGGACCATGACGCAGAAGGGGCGGTCCGCATCGGGCGCGAACTCGGCCGCGGCGAGGTTGAAGAGGAAACTGGCGG
>JBBQGR010000028.1:0-14150 GCA_038323185.1 Phycisphaerales bacterium
AGTGATCGAGTAGCCAAGTGAAAGAGTGGAGCCACCCATAGGGCACGCCTTTCCACTCGGCCACTTGGCTACTCGATCACTCGATCACTTCTTTCTCCCGCTACTTCCACCCTACAAATGTGCATGCCCGACCTCCCGCGACCGAGCGCGCTTGCCTCGCACTGGGACCTTGATCCCGCGTTGTGCTTTTTGAACCATGGCTCCTTTGGCGCGACGCCACGCGCGGTGATGTTGCAGCAGTCTGAGTGGCGATCGCGGCTTGAGGCTGATCCGGTGCGTTTCTTTGTTGAGCACCACGAGGGCGCGATGGACGATGTTCGTCGCTCGCTCGCGGCGTTTCTTGACTGTGATTGGGATGGCCTTGCGCTCGTGCCCAACGCGAGCCATGGCGTTGCGACCGTGATGCACAACATCATGCTTGCCGGCCGCCTTGGCGCGGGTGATGAGATCATCGTCAACGCGCACGAGTATCCGGCGTGCCAGAACACGATGCGCTGGTCGGCGTCGCGCGTGGGGGCGAGCGTCACGCTCGCGGATGTGCCCTTCCCGATTGCTTCGCTCGATGCGGTGATCGATGCGTATGTGCGGGCCGTGACGCCCCGGACTCGGCTGGCGCTTGTCAGCAATGTCACGAGCCCGACTGGATTGGTCATGCCTGTTGACCGGCTGGTCGCGGAGCTTGCTTCGCGCGGCGTCGAGACGCTTGTTGATGGTGCGCACGCGCCGGGGATGCTGCGACTCTCGCTGCGGCGGCTCAAGGCGGCGTACTTCACCGGCAACTGCCACAAGTGGATCTGCTCGCCCAAGGGCTCGGGGCTTTTGTACGTTCGTGAGGATCTGCGGAGCGATGCTCGTCATGGCTTTCGTCCCCTTGTGCTCTCGAACAATGCTGAGAAGCCGCGTGCTGGCCGCGCCCAGTTCCTGACGGAGTTTGACTATCTCGGCACGCAGGACTGCACAGCGTTCTACTCGATCCCCAGGGCCATCGACACGATGTCCAGTCTTGCGAGTGGGTGGCCGGAGGTGCAGGGGCGGAATCGCGATCTCTGCCTGAAGGGGCGCGAGATCATGTGCACTGCGCTTGGCATCGAGCCGCCCGCGCCGTCGAGCATGATCGGATCGATCGCGACCATGATCCTCCCCTCGCATGGCGCGGAGCGCGATGAGCGCCTGATGCGCCGGCCGACCAAGTACCACGATGCGCTGCAGGATGCGCTGCTGAACAAGTGGGCGATCCAGGTGCCGATCTGGGGTCTGGCGGGCAAGGGGGGCGATACTCGGCGCTTCGTGCGAATCTCCGCGCAGTTGTACAACAGTGCGGAGCAGTACGAGTATCTGGCGCGAGCACTGCGGGCGGAGCTGGAGTTGGAGTCGCGGCTCTAGAGCGCTCGCGGCGGTGTTGGTGTGTGCGTGAGGTGATGGTGGTGATGGTGGCGATGTGCGCGGCGGTCATGTTGGCCGCGGCGGTCTTCGCACTTGGCGCGGGGGTTTGGTGGATGGGGAAATGGAGTTGATGGAGTCGATGGAGTCAATGGAGTCGATGGGGTTGGCTGGGTTGGTGGGGGTGGGTCGGTTGGCGGCGTGAAGTTTGGTCTGGCGGGAGAGTGCGGTTTGTGGTCTTCGGGTTGGGTTGGTTGAGTGGGCTGGGGTGAGAGTTGGGTGGGCGGATTGATCTGGGGTGGCTGGCGTGGTGTGGCGGGAAGTGGGGGCGGGGGTGTTTGATGTGGGCGTGTGGTGGGTGCTGTTGGTGTTGGGAAGAGCGCGGCGTGGTTGGGTGAGGGTTGCGTCGAGGCGGAGGATGGAGGCCGCGGCGCGGCGGGCGATCTCTTGGTTTGGGGAGGGCTCGTTGGTGAGGGCGATCTTGAGGAGGGCTTTGAGGGCATCGTCGGCGGCGATCGCGACCTGGCTTTTGACGCGGGCCTCGTGCATGGTGCGAAGGGTCTGGATGAGTTCGGCGATGGCGGGGCGCCTGGACCACGCCGCGAGTTCGAGGAGAGTGATGTTGTGGCGCTTGCAGAGATCGGTCAGCGGCGTGGAGCCATCGAGCCAGTCGGTGAGGAGGGCTTCGTCGGCGCTGGTGATGTTGGCTCCAGTGGTGATTGGCGTGGCTTGGGGCTGGGGCGTGTTGGGTGGTGCTGCGTCCATGAGCGGAGTTTGGCACGTGGGGCGGGAGATTCAAGCAAGAAAGTGGGTTGGACGCTGACTTTGCGCACAGGGACGGTCCGATGGTGAAGATTGTGAGGGGAGGGAGTGTGGAATGGGGTGCACGAGGCGGTTGCATTGTCCGAGTTTGTTCTGATCGCAGGTTGTGAGTGTGTGGGCTGCGCTTCGAGCAGCCCGACGGGCTGCTGGACAAAGGCAAAGGTGTGGGCGTGCGGCGTGGGTTTCCGGGGGTGTCGCCGCTTGGCTCTGCTTGCTCCTCCGCGCCCCGGCTACGAGCGATGCGGCCTTCGGCCTCGCAGAAGCACGCCGCGAGCGACGCGGATTCGAGGTCGGAGAGGCACGCCAGCGGAGTGGTGTGGTACACAAGACGTGCCACCTTGGGCGATGGATCTTGCGATTGCCTTGGTGGGCTGGCTGCGTTTGGGTCTGGGTCGTGGCTGATGAGCTATACTGGCCGCTGGCCCGGATTGGGCCACTTCTCTGGAGTTTTTCCATGCCGGTCACCCTCGTCACGCCCACCCCATCCACGAACGTTCGCGAGCTTCTTGGCGCTTCGGCCGACTCGCTTCTCAAGCATGAGTCCAAGACCGTCTCGAAGAACTTGCTCTACCTGCCCGGGCCGGACTTTATTGACCGTGTCTTCAGCCAGACCGATCGCTCGCCGGTGGTGCTGCGCAACTTCCAGACGATCCTGAACACCGGGCGGCTGGGGAACACGGGGTATGTGAGCATCCTTCCCGTGGATCAGGGCATCGAGCACTCCGCTGGCGCGAGCTTTGCTGCGAACCCGGAGTACTTTGATCCTGAGAACATCGTGAAGCTCGCGATCGAGGGCGGGTGCAACGCGGTGGCTTCGACGCTGGGCGTGCTGGCCTCGGTCAGCCGCAAGTACGCGCACAAGATTCCGTTCTTGGTCAAGTTCAACCACAACGAGATGCTGACGTACCCCAACATCTTCAAGCAGTCGTACTTTGGCAGCGTCCGCCAGTGCCACGAGATGGGTGCGCTTGCCGTCGGGGCGACCATCTACTTCGGCAATGACTCGGCGCGCGATGAGATCGCGTATGTCTCGGACATGTTCGAGGAGGCGCATTCGTATGGCATGATCACGGTTCTGTGGTGCTACACGCGCAACAACGCTTTCAAGGTGAAGGGCGCGGATGGCAAGAGCGTGGATTACCACACGAGCGCGGACCTGACGGGGCAGGCCAACCACATGGGCGCGACGATCAAGGCGGACATTATCAAGCAGAAGCTGCCGACGAACAACGGCGGCTACGCCGCGCTGAACTCGGGTGGCTCGGCGTATGGCAAGTGGGACAAGCGCGTGTACACGAAGCTCGCGGGCTGCGATGAGAACGGCGGCGGCGGGCACCCCATTGATCTGTGCCGCTACCAGATTCTGAACAACTACATGGGCCGAATCCCTCTCATCAACTCCGGCGGCGAGAGCAAGGGCGAGGGCGACCTCGCCGAGGCGGTTTCGACGGCGGTGATCAACAAGCGCGCGGGCGGCATGGGGCTGATCAGCGGACGCAAGGCCTTCCAGAAGCCAATGAAGGACGGCGCGGCGCTGCTGCACGCGGTGCAGGATGTCTACCTCGATAAGAGCGTGACGGTGGCGTGATTGGGCGGCTGTCTTGGGTGGCCCGCCACTTCGTAAGGGTTCCTTCGAAGCCTTGAAGCAGGGATCGACGACCCAGGACGACTAGCTAAAGAGGACCGCATGGGCGCGCAAGGCCCAACCGAGATCGTGTTCGTCGTCGAGGATGACGCCGAGGGCGGCTTCGTCGCGACTGCGGCGTGGGGGTCGATCATCGCGCAGGCGGGCACGCTGGAAGAACTCCGAGCGATGATGCGCGACGCGGTGGCCTGCCACTTTGAGAAGATGGAGCGGCCGAAGCTGATCAGGCTTCATTATGTTCGCGACGAGGTGTTTGCCGCATGAGGCTACCTAGAGACCTCAGCGGGAGTGACCTTGCGGCACGACTGGCGGTGCTCGGGTATCTGATCACGTGACAGACCGGAAGTCACATGCGCGTGACGACGCAGATCAAAGGTCAACACCACGTTACAGTTCCGGCTCATGACCCGATCAAGATCGAAACGCTCAACTCGATTCTCCGAGCCGTAGAGCGCAACCACGGGCTGAGGCTTGAGGAGTTGCTGGAGTTGTTGAAGTGATCGACGAAGTGTCCAGACATGTTTGCGGTGTACGACACTGAAGAACACATTGAAGGCAACAAGGAAGCGCGCGGACGCGTCAACCACCATCAAGGTCATGTTCGAGAAGCACAAGGATGGCTACGTCGCGTGCCCGATCAGGCTGCGCGGCGTCGTCGTGGGGCAGGGCGACACGTACGACGCCGCGCTCGCCGATATCACGTCGGCGAGCGCGTTCCATGTCGATACGTTCGGGCGTGAGGTGCTCAAGTCCGCGAGGCAGGCAGTGGATGTCTTCGTCGGCGAAGCGCGGGTGGTCATGTGACCACGAGCTGCTGATCGAGGCCGACAGGGCGACTCGTTTCGGCGTAGCGCTCAGCCTTCCGAAGCATTCGTTCATGCAGCGAGCGCGGTCGGATGAGCTGTGGGCATGACCGGGCGCTTTCGGTGGGGTAGGTGGAGAAGGCGTGCCCATCAGGTACGCATGAAGAAACCGTCGGCTTGCGCCGACGGCTCGGAAGGAGGGGTGAGGGTTGTTGTGTGCTAATGCGGCTTCATCACAGTCCACAGTTGCCGCTGACGATGTAGGCTGCGAGGATTTGGGCGTCGGTCAGGTCGGCGTTTTTGTCGCTGTTGAGGTCGCCGTCGAGCCAGTTGGCTTCGGGGGCGAGGAGGCCAGCGCTCGCGCGGCCATCGTCGGAGACGTCGCTCAGCGATGAGGCGTCGTAGAGGTGGGGCTTGGGATTCCAAGATCCTCCACCGCGCCGGTGCCCAGCTTGCGGAACGCGACGATGGGGTTGGTGTTCTCGCCGACGATCGTGGCGCTGTCGGGCGTGATCGCTCGCGCGAAGATGCCGGACTCGGCCGTGGTGCCGTTGATCTGGACGAGCCCTGTGTCGCTGGTCCAGCGGAAGGCGCGGAAGCCCTTGCCGGGGAAGAACATTGAACCGACGACGACGCCGCTGTTGGAGACTGCGTACGCATCGGAGAAGGGGGGCGTCTGGGGATCGCCCGCGGCCGGGAGGCCCGGCGGGGTGAAGGTGACTGCGGCGTTGGCGAGACCTGCCGCGAGAGCAATGAAGGCAGCAGCGAGAGCCTTGGACGTCATTGAACAAATTCCACTCTGTGGAGAGTACGCCGCGTGTTCTCACGAGCTGAACGAGCGTCGTGCTGGCGAGTCGCGTAAAGGCCTTAACGGTAGGCTTGAGGGAATCTTTCTCGTAGAATTTTTTCGGTTGATTGATACCGAGGCAGACAGGACGATTTGATTCCGAGCCGAACTAAGCCTGTCTCGACAGCGTTTTCTAGGTGATGCGATTTCGGGCACGGTTTGGGCGAGATCTGGAATTTGCTAGGAGGTTCGCCCGGAGGTGAATTCTCGTATAGGGAACTTTTTCGTCGAGCGCTCATGGCTTGATCCGATACAGTGTTCCTGAAGAGGGGACTTGGTGTTCTCCAGTGAAATCTCTGGGGATGGTGAACTCATGTGAGGTACCGTTGAACGCGTCGCCTACCCCGGTCGAAACTGAGCCCCAAAGTCTAGCGGCTGTGTGGATGCCATCGGATGCGCGAGCGATCTGGCAGGCGCTGGCGGAGGATGCCGGGCTGGCGCTGCTGGTGGTGGATTCAGAATGTCGGATCTTGTATGTGAACCGGCACTTTGAGGCCTTGACAGATCAGAAGTCTGGCGACGTTGTTGGCAAGAAGATCAGCGAGAGCGTGTCGAGCGATGTCGGGCGCGAGCGTGAGACGTTGGTGCTGCGCGCGATGGCGAGCGGCAAACCGATCATGCTGCACGAGGTCTTTCTCGGCGCGTTCATGAGGACGATGATCCGGCCGCTGTGTCACACCGATGAGACGTTTTCGTCGGCGTTGATCGTGCACCACTATGGGTCTCAGGTGGATCCGCTGCTTGCGCGGCCGCCGGAGCATGAGGTGGTGATTCCCAAGTTCCATGTGCTTGGGAAGATCGAGGCGCTGTCGCGTCGCGAGCGCGAGGTGCTGCAACTGATCGGCGAGGGGATGACGACGGCGGCGATCGCGAAGAAGCTCTTTCGCACAACCAAGACCGTCGAGCATCATCGCGCGTCGCTTGGGCGGAAGCTTGGGCTTAAGACGCGCGTGGAGATTGCGAACGTTGCGCACCGATTTCGCGGGATCAACCTGGCGGAGATCAAGTAGCGCGCGAGCGGTGTGGGTTCAGGAACGGTTTCGAAGTGAAGAAGGCATCGAGGCACGCGGCATCGAGGCATCTAGGCGTTGAGGTCTAGCGCTTGGTATGAGGTTGCGTGAAGGGAGCGGTTAGTTCGCGGCCGCGCTGAGCTCTTCGACCGACGAGTACTTATCGAGGTTGACGTAGACGAGTTCGCCATCGTCCTTCTTGAGCTCGACGCGATCAAGCCAGAGCTTGTGGTCCTTGGAGTGAGCGAACCACGAGCCGGTCTTTTGCTGGACGTACTTAACGACGAGGCCCTCGACCACGGACGCGAGCGTGGGATCGCCGTTGCCCAGGTGAGGGACCTGCTGGGTGATGCGGAGGCGCTGGCCGGGTGTGTAGGGAGAGGGCATGGCGGAGGGTAGGTGTCGAGGCACGGCTAGGCCATGGCACGTGCGGCGTCGTCGAGGAGCGCGTTGGCTTCGGCGGCGTTGGGGGCTTCCGCGATCAGGCGCATGATGGGTTCGGTGTTGCTGGCGCGGACGTGGAGCCAGGCCTTGCCAGCGAGTGGGCCGGAGGCGATGTTGATCCAGACGCCGTCGCGCTGGTCGACGGTGTGCGAGGCGAAGTGGCGCGCGAGCTTGTCCAATTTGGGTGCTGCGTCGTCGCGGCGCGCGAGATCGACCTTGCGCTTCTCGATGGCGTAGGTTGGGAAGGTCGTGATGATCTCGCTGAGCGGTGTTTTGCGGCCGCGATTGAGGCCTTGCTCGGAGATGAGCCAGAGGACGAGCGCCATGGAGGAGAGAGAGTCGCGGACGTAGGTGGTGCGAGGCCAGATCGTGCCGCCGTTGCCCTCGCCGCCGCAGACGATGGTGTCGCCGGCGGCGGCGGCTTGCTTCATGGCGCTGACGACGTGGGCCTCGCCGACTGGGGTTCGCAGGACGCTCGCGCCGTATCGCGCGGCGATGTCGTCGAGCATGCGGCTGGTGCTGAGGTTGGTGGCGAAGAGGAGGCGGCCAGTGTGCGCTGCGCCCGAGCGCTTGTGGGCTTCGAGGAGGGCGAGGGCGGAGAGAGCGAGGGTGTATTCCTCGCCGATGTAGCGGCCGCGCTCGTCGATGATGGCGAGGCGGTCGGCGTCGGGGTCTTGCGCGAAGCCGACGTCGCAGCCTGAGGCGCGGACGGCATCGCAAAGGCCGCCGGGAGCGGCGAGATTGTCGCGGGTGGGCTCGGGCGGATGGGAGAAGAGGCCGGTCTGCTCGCCGTTGAGCTGGAGGACTTCGTCGCAGCCGAGAGATTCGAGGCAGAGGAGGCCAGCGCCGCAGCCGGATGAGTTGATGGAGTCGAGGGCGATCTTGAGACCGTTGGCGAGGCGGCTTGGGAGGGGCGAGAGGCCCGCGGCTTCGAGTGCGCCCATGAGTCGGTTGACGTGGGACTCGTGGGCGTCGTTGTCGGTGCGGACGGTGCCGACGAGGTTCCAGGCGACGGCCGCGGGTGCGGTGGTCTGGAAGCGGGAGATGATCTCGCTGGCGAGATCGGCGGGTGGCGCGCAGGCGGCGGAGCCGAAGCCTTGGGCGAAGGCTGGCGAGGCCGTGTCCGCCCAGAGGCACTTGAGGCCGTTCCACTGCTGGGGATTATGCGACGCGGTGATGACCATTCCGGCGACGAGGCCGGGGCTTGCTTGGGCGAGTGAGCCTTCGCCTCTGGCGTAGCTGTCGGTGGCGATGGCGATGGTGGGCGTCATGGCGACGCCGAGGTCGATGACGTTGCATCCCGAGGCGGCGAGGCCGCTGGCGGCGGCATCACGCACCATCGTGCCACCCGCGCGCCCGTCGCGCCCGAGGACAACGGTGCAGGGGCGGCCCGCCGCACGCTCGCGCAGGAAGGCGGCAAAGGAACCGGCGAAGCGCGCGATTGTCTCTGGCGTGAGAGTCTGGCCAACGACGCCGCGGCAACCAGAGACGGAGAGCATGAGTGGGGCGGGAGTGGACATGTGTTCAGAATGTAGGGATGGGGCGTGTGGGAGGGGTCGCGAAGCCGACCTTCCGCGCCGAGTTCAAGCCCGGCGAAGGCGGCACAAAATAGGGGGGCGCCGTCTACATGGCGCGGTGGATCAACACTTGGGGGGCGCGGCGAGAAGAGGCCGCGGTCGGAGATTTGCAGTGCGACGGTCGCGGCATGAGCGACTTACTTCAATAGCAGGAAGGTCGATGCCGGGACGGCAAGGGCGCAATCGCCAATCGGTCCCTCGGCATTCTGAGTGACAAGGACACCGAAGGATGCCGCGTACGCGGGCTTGGCACAGAAAGACTCAAGCCCTTTGACCTCGGCCATGCCGGGCGTGTCGCGGCGATATTTGACCTCTAGCGGGATCCGGCTCGTGCCGATCGTGAGTACGAAATCGACCTCCGGCTCTTTGGTGCGCACGGGGAACCACGAGAGTTCTACACCCGGAATGCCCTTGAGAAAGTAGCCCAGTACGCTTTCGATCAGAAAGCCCGCCTGGGTGCCTACGGCGTTGTCACATTGCTTCAGCGCGGCAGGATCGAGCGGAACGGTCTCTTGAAGAATGCCGTTGCGGACGAAGTGGTCACAGATGCAAAGCTTGGGCGGGTGTCCCCCTCTCCTGCTGTTCATCTCGAGAGGTGAGACACGGTAGAGCAAGAGCGAATCGGCGAGGAAAGTGAGAGCGTTGGTGATCTTCACGTGCGGCACCGGGCTGCCGAGCACGGCCTGTATTTCTTCCGCGAAGCATCTGGGCAGGACCGATCTTCCCGCGTAGCGGCACGCAATCTTGAAGACTTCTGCGATCAACGCGGAGTCAAGCGCCGGAGCGTGCGGACGATGACCGGGATCATGCTGGATCGTCTTGGTGATGACCTCGTTGATGACCTGTTGCCGCAGTGTGTTTGCGTCGATTCCTGCCTTGTTGTGGCACAAGGGGTAGCCGCCGAACTCTGAGAAGAACCGGAACGCCTCATCGCGCAGTTTGGCATTCTTCTTCCCGTGTGCAATAAGTCCGAGCCAGAAGTCCCGCTTCTTCCACTCTTCGAGCGGAGCATCGGGGGCATAGACGGGAAGATCGCGCAAGCCACGGATGCCTGCCACCTCCGCAAGGCGAAGGGGGCCGAGTTCGATCATTGTCATGCGACCAGCGAGATTGTCCTGACCGGCGGCGATACGCAGGGCTGAACTTCCCGTGACCACCATCCGGGCGTCCGAATGATCGGCAAGAATTTTTAGCTGTGATGACCACTTGGGCAGGTTCTGTACTTCATCCAGCAGCAGGTACGCGGGCTTGCCCGCCTTCGTCGCGGCGTTCAACGTCTGCTTCAGGATGTTGTCCTCGTACCACCGTACAATCGCCTCGATCGGTTGACCGAGCGCTCCGAGACCGGGGGCCTCGTCGAACTGCACGTACATGATGCGTGAGGGATCAATCGGCTTGTTCGTTGGATCGGGCCGCCCGATTAAAAGCAACTCCTCTACAAGCTGCGCTTGCAGAACGCTCTTGCCGACACGCCGAGACCCGCGGATGGCCACGATCTTTGCGAGTTTGTTCTGGAGGCGCCCAACGACCTCGGCAAAGGCCCAGCGCCGAAACCGCTCGGTTTCCTTCATGGGCTGAGCGCGCCACCACGGATTGTTGCGTTCGAGGAACGTCACCAGCTCCGGGTCGAGGCCGCCCAACGGAGCGGTCTCGTAGACGGGTTTGGGTTTGCGGGACAACTTCGCAACCCGCGACACACCGCGCCAGAACTCGTGCTTGTCAAGTTTCTTCCCGGTCAGCTTCGCGAAACGCTTGTGCATTTCGTCGAACTTGGGCGTGTAGGGCAGATGGTCCCTGTTGCCGATTCCATCCGGCAAGAGCCGAAGAATCTCCAACCGCTCATCGTCGGTCAGCGTGGGCGTGCGCGGCGCTTTCTTCTTTCCGCCCTTCTTTGCCAGTCCGCCGCGTTTGCCGATGCTCGACATCATCCGCCAGAAGTCCACGTCCTTAATTGTGGCCCTGAACTTCTTCTCGTGGGCGGTCCTCAATTTGTCGAACTGTGCCGTGTAGGGCAGAGCATCGCGCGGCAACTCGGTGTCTGCAAGCAGTCCGAGGATCGCGAGTTTCTCGTCTTCCGAGTACTTGGTTCTGGCGTTGGTGTCGGCGAAGGCGTTGCTCCTTGGTTCGGTCAAAGGATAGCCTGAAAGACGCCGCGCCAGCTCAGACGGCTTTGGTCCCGACACCATTCAATTTTTGTGTACGCGACCTCAGTCCCGCCTGTGCAAAAGGTGCAGAGTTGGAAGTCTCGGCTGCCGGGGCTGCCGCCCCTCTTTAAGCTCGTGCGGCCAGCACCACCCTCGCTCAAGGCACTTAAAGCGCACGACCAGCGCGGCGGGTGGGCTTTTTCTTGGCGGCTGAGGTGCCGGAGGTGTCATGGAGACGCGGGGTCCTGCGAAGAGCGGGCCAAGGCCAGGCCTTTGGGGGGGGCTGCCATGAGCGAAAGAGAATGCCAACGCGCTCGGAAGCGTGTCCGTGATTGGTGTGTCGGTGGCCTTAAACTTCTGCCGCTCGCGCCGGAGCGGCGTGCGTTGGTGTGACGGCTGCCGCGGGCTGCGCGACGATTTGAGCAGCGTCGCTCGGCTCGTGGCTTTACCCGTGGCTTCACGCGTGAGTACAGCCCGAAGTCCGTTGGGGGCTAGGGCGGGTGGCGCCGACCTGGGGCTGTGGCACGGGCTTGTCTTAAAGTCGCGTTCGCGTGCGGCACCCGAGGCCATTGATCCGAGGTTGGTTTGATGGCACGGGCCTGGGGTGCCGAGCGGCTGCTTACTTCTTGGCGTTCTTGGCGACGAAATTCACTTTCGCCTGTTTCATTGAGTTGTCGAAAGTCTTCTTCGCCAGCGCGCTCTTGGTCGCTACTGGGGCTTTGGCACCGGCAACGAAGCCCTGGGCGGCCTTGACGGGGCCCAAGGTCGTCTTGGTGAGAGGGGTCACGTTGCCCCCCTTGTTCGTCCACGCGACCTGACCTTTTTGTGCTTCGGCCTTGACCAACAGGTTGCTGCCCTTGACCTTCGCGCTGGCCAGTGCCACGCCCCGGACTCCGCCCTTGATTGCGTTGATTGCGTTGGAAGGAATCTTCGACATGGCGGCCTCTCGTAAGGTGTACGTGAACAATTTCAACGAGCCTCTACATCGAGGCCGTTGTCTCGAATCCCCATCGTACCCGAAAGCCCACAAACCCACAAGGAGAGCTGTTGCGAATGGAATGGGGCTTGGGTCTGTGCTTCTTTGGGGTGGCTGGTGGTGTCGCTATCCTTGGGCGTTCGTGGCGTTGCGACGGGCATGGTGCAGGAAGGAGCATCGATGTTTGAGATCACGGTTGAGACGGAGTTTTGTGCGGCGCATGCGTTGCTGATTTCTGGGATTCGCGAGGTGCGCCATGGGCACAACTTTCGGGTGCGGGTGACGGTGGCGGGAGAGAAGCTGGATATGGATGGGCTTTTGTGTGATTTTCACCTTGTAAAAGAGGTGCTTGGGGACATTCTGACTCCGTTCTCGAATTCGGACTTGAATGAGACGCCGCCGTTTGACCGGGTGAATCCGAGCGCGGAGGAGATTGCGCGGCACATCGGCGAGACGATGGGGGAGCGTTTGGATGAGGGGTTGTCGCCGCATGCGCGGGTGGCCAGCGTGGAGGTGACGGAGACGACTGGGTGCTGGGCGACGTATCGGCGGTAGGGGGCGGCGGGATCGGGCAGGGTTGTGGGGAGTTGGATGTACAGTTGAGAAGGCTTTGAGCAGCCCGTCGGCATGCTCGAAGCGATGGCGAGAGTGGGAGAGTGCGGCGTGGGTTCCGGGGGTGTCGTCGCTTTGCGCTGCTCGCTCCGCCACGGCCCGGCAACAAGCGTTGAGGTCTTCGGCCTTTAAGGAAACACGCCACGGAGTAGCGTGGTACCCGAGGCTTGGCACCGCAGGCTTGGCACCCGGAGCGTTTGCTCATTCCGCACACTTGCATGAGTTTGGTCTGGGCTCGACCTAGGGCGGTTGGACGGTGGTGAGCGCGATGGCACTCGCCGGATCGGTGGCGCCGAGGCCAGGGCGAGACGTGGGCTATGTTCTGTTGTTCGCCATGCGATGGGCGGCGGGGTGACCGAGCAAGGAGGCCCCGGTGAAGCGCCCTTTGCCGAGTCCACATGACTACCCCACAGAACAATTCAGGCACACGACACACCTCGGGTTCGAATGCTCATCCCAGTACGGCTTCGGGTGCGGTGCCGAATGGCTCGCACCGATCGGATGTGGGGGACGCGGGGGCGGAGTCTGAGGCGGCTCCCTTAGCGCCGCTCGGGCCGCGGTTTTTGTCGCGGGATCTCTCGTGGCTTGAGTTCAACCGGCGGGTGCTGGCTCAGGCGGAGGATGATGGGGTGCCGCTCTTGGAGCGGTTTCGGTTCCTCTCGATCTTTACGAGCAACCTCGACGAGTTTTACATGAAGCGGGTGGGCCTGATCAAGCGTCAGGTGCATGCGGGCGTTGATGTGGCGGGGCCGGACGGGCTGACGCCTCGGCAGCAGTTGAGCGCGATTCGGGCGATGGTGCGTGATCTTCAGGATCGGGAGCACGAGGTCTTTTCAAAGCAGCTCATCCCGGCGCTGTTGGTGGCTGGGATTGAGCTGGTCGCGTACGACGCGTTGACGGAGCGGGAGCGGGTGTGGGTCAATGAGTGGTACCGGCAGCACGTGTTTCCGGCGCTGACGCCGCTGGCTGTGGATCCGACGCATCGGTTTCCGTTCATCTCGAACTTGTCGGACAATCTGGCGGTGGTGGCGTCGGTGGCGGGACGGTCGCCGATGCCAGCGCCACCGCCGCGGGCTGCGATGCGTCGCAAGCCGGTGGCGTCGCTTGATCTGAATGATGTTGGTGAGACGGCGCTGTTTGCTCGTGTGAAGCTGCCGCCGGCGATCAGCCGGCTGGTGCGGCTGCCGGGTGAGCGGGCGCGGTTTGTGTCGCTGCCGGAGGTGGTGCGGAACAACCTGGATGATCTGTTTCCGGGGATGCCAATCCGGGAGCAGACGGCGTTTCGCGTCACGCGCATGGCGGGCATTCAGAAGGATGAGCTGGACACGGGGAACCTGCTGCAATCGGTGGAGGCGGATCTCAAGCAGCGGAAATTTGCACGCTGCGTGCGGCTGGAGATTGAGGAAGGGGCGAGCGCGGCGCTGATTCACTGGCTGCGTGACAAGCTGAACCTTGATGGGCACGATGTGTATGAACGGCCGAAGGGGCTGGACATTCTCGGGGCGACGGAGCTGTGCGATCTGGACCGGCCGGACCTGAAGTTCAAGCCTTGGAAGGGCGTGGTGCCGCCGCGCCTGGCGGAGGTTGCGTCGCGCGCTGTGAAGACGCCGGCGGCTTTCTTTGGCGCGATCCGTAAGAAGGACATTCTTCTGCACCATCCCTACGAGAGCTTCAACGCGAGCGTGGAGCGGTTCATCGCGTCCGCCGCGAGCGATCCGGATGTGCTGACGATCAAGCAGACGCTGTACCGGACGACGCCGGACTCGCCATTCATTGAGAGTCTGATGCGTGCGGCGGAGGCGGGGAAGCAGGTGGCGTGCCTGGTTGAGCTGCGGGCGCGGTTTGATGAGAGCCGCAACGTGCGGTTTGCGCGGCAGCTAGAGAAGGCGG
>JBBQGR010000029.1:0-13724 GCA_038323185.1 Phycisphaerales bacterium
GGCCCATGGCATCGGAATACTTCGTGCCGAGCTTGAAGATGTGGCCGACCTCGATGCCCTTGGCGGCGATGAGCTTCTCGCCGGGGACCTTGGGGGAGGGATCGCCAGCAACGGCGTTGCGAACATCCCCCACTCGCACGATCGCCGTGTCGTCGAGCTTCGCGCCTACCTCGCGGCGCCAGTTGAAGTGCTTGACGTGGTGGTCGGCCTGATCCGCCCCGCTGGCCCAGAAGCCGCCCTGCGCGGCGTCGGAATCGATGAGGAGCAGCACGCCCGGCACTGTGTTGACGACCTTGGGTGAGACGTAGCCGATTGCGAAGCCAGCCTTCTTCGCGGCCTCGATGTCGGCGAGTTCGACGGGGCCGCCGGCGAGGGCCTTGACCTTGCCCTCGTTCACTTCCTGATCGCCTCGCACGACCGCGAGCACCCACTGGCTCGCCGCGCCAGCGAACGTTGGGCGGAAGACGACGGTCTTCAGCATGCGCTCGGGCTTGACCTTCATGAACTTGCCGACCTCTTCGATGCCGGGGAGGTTGGGCGTGTGGACGACCGTCAGTTCGCCCGAGGGCGCCGCGTTCAGGTCGTGCGTGCGAGGGCCAATCTCGCACTTCTCGACGTTGGCGGCGTAGCCGCTGGCGGGGCACTTCATGATGGTGTCCTCGCCGCTGGCGCAGTTCACCATGAACTCGTGGCTCGCGCTGCCGCCGATGGGGCCGCTCTCGGCCTCGACGGCGGAGTAGTCCAGGCCGCATCGCGAGAAGATGTTGGAGTAGGCGCGGTACATCGCGTCGTAGGTTTCGTCGAGCCCCCCCGCGCCTTCGAGATTGAGGTGGAAGGAGTATGCGTCCTTCATAAGAAACTCGCGGCAGCGCAGGAGGCCGGCGCGCGGGCGGGCTTCGTCCCGGAACTTGGTCTGGATCTGGTAGAGGTTGATGGGGAGCTGCTTGTAGCTGCTGACGCAGCCGATCATGAGCTGCGTGATGACTTCCTCGTGCGTGGGCGCGAGCGCGTTCATGCGGCCCTTTCGGTCCTTCACGCGGAAGAGGTTGTCGCCGTACGCCTCGTCGCGCTTGGTGTCCTTGAAGAGCTCGAAGGGCTCGAGGGCGGGCATGAGCATCTCGCACGCGCCAGCGGTGTCGAGCTCATCGCGCACGATGCCGGAGATCTTGTTGATCACACGGTGGGCGAGGGGGAGGTAGTCGTAGATGCCCGCACCGACCTGGCGGATGAAGCCCGCGCGGTGGAGGAGGACGTGGCTGGGGACTTCCGCGTCGTTGGGAGCCTCGCGCGTGGTGGGGATGAGGCTGCGCGTCCAGAGCGAGACCGTCCCGGTGCGGCAGGTGCTGATGGTGGCGCGGACGGGGCGGGTGGGCTGGGTGTGTTCGGTCATGGGGCGGAGTTTAGGTCCGCCGCGGGAGGGTCAGGCGCGGGCTGGCTGGGGCTCGGTCCAGCCGATTGATCTGAGCGCGGCGGTCCAGCGTTTACGCTCTTCGACGGCGACAGGGCCTGCGAATCGGTTCCACCAGCAGGTCTCGATGGGGACAGCCATGTCAACGGCGAGGTCGGCAATCTGGCGGTCCGTGAGGTCGATAAAGGGGACCGCGATGGTCAGGCCGGGGAGGCCGTGGTCCTTGGCGTCGAGCGCGACGAGCCGCGCGATGAGGAGGGCGCGATCGGCAACGGCCGCCACTGCATCGAGATCGATGCCCGCCGGCGTTGAAGGCGCGACGGGCCACAGGATGGTCTCGCAGCGCGCACGGGCAGCGGTGTACACGGCGCTCAGCAGCAGGCGTGTTTGCAGCTCGCCGCGGGTTACGGCGGTGGAACGTTCGATGTGCGAGTCACGCGGGTCCCGAACTTCGAGCGGGTCACGAGCAAGTTCCGTGAAGGGAAGGCCGTAGGCCTGGGCCTGCAATCGCGCGGCGTCGGCGCGAGTTCCGGATGAATCGCCCTCGGGCATCGCGATGACGAGGCCGCCGGAGTCGGGCGCGGCGTCGGACGCTGTGAGCGACTCTTGCAGCATGGCGCACGCGACGAGCGAGGCGAGCGAGCCGTCGGAGAGAATCGCTGTCTGGTGGCCGAATCGCATGGCAGATGCTATCGAACTGAGGACGCCATGGCTCGGATCTCGCCGTCGGAATCGCGGTGTCTGTCGGTTTCACGTTTGGTGTGGGGGTAGTGCGGCATCCAGCGCGGCCGATGCGTGGTCATGATTAACGGGTACTTCGGGCGGCTGGGGTGAGTCGGGAGTCTTTGGTGGCGACGAGGTGATGGCGCGTTCGAGGCGTGCGTACACCGCCGCGACCGCGAGCATGAGAAGGCCGATGGCGACGAAGGTGGCCACGCGACCGATGAGCGGGACGCCAGCCATGTCGATGATGATGGCCTTGAAGCCGGAGATGGCCAGAAGCAAGAGGCCGGTGCGCCGGATCCAGAGCCAGCGGCGAACAAATCCGGCGACGAGGAGGCCGATCGCCAACGCCGCCCACCAGAGGGTGACACCGACGGGCTGGAGCTTCTCGTTCGAAGTGAGCACCAGAGCAACGCGCGAGGCCTCCATGCTGGTAGCGACGAGCGTGAGAAGGAGGCCGACGATGATGCAGATCGGTAGAACCAGGAGCGTGGCCGGCGGCTCAGAGAGGGCCGACCTCGCGGCGGTTGGTGATGAGCGCGCGAGCACATGGGCACGCCGCGAATGGTCCCACTGATACGCGGCGGCGGCGATGCAGCCGGTGATGGCGAGGGCGATCCAGAGGGCAGGGTGCAGCAGGATCAGGGCCGGCGAGGCGTTCCAATCGGTGGTGAGGCTCGCGATCAACCAGGCGATGACCGCACCGCCAAGGCCGATGAAGCCGCCGCTGCGGAGGCCAATCCAAGGGAACATGCGGCCAGCGGCAACTAGGCCGGTGCCCGCCGCGGCCCAGAGAAGCGAGATGGAGAGGTGCTCGGCCTCTGGATGGATGAGGCTCGCGAGCGCGAGAAGGACGCCGATGAAGCCGGGCGCGATGCCGATGGCGGCGGGAAGCTTCGCGGCCGTGAGGAAGTGCTTGCGTGGAGCGGCTGGGTCGATGTCGTCGTCGGGCTCGAGCGCGTCGAGTTCGGCGCGGGTTGGTGGGATCGCGAATCGACGCGCGAGCCACCCGAGCCAGACCCAGGTGAGTGCCGCGGCGAGCATGAAGCCGGTCCACCATGTGATGGCGATGCCCTGAAACATGAACGGATTGGCGTGCAGCCCGCCGTGCCAACTGTCCCAGAGGATGAGGCGGCCGGTGACGATGGCGAGTGCGGCGGCGGCGTAGGCGAGGAGGATCGGGGCCCGGAGCCAGCGTGCGGTGGCACCTGCGCCCAGGGCGAGAGCGATCCAGCAGATGATCTGGCCGGTGCCGGAGGTGGCCAGGGCGATGGTTGCAATCAGCAGTGCGCCGGCCTGTGCGAGCATGGCGGCGCCGAGCCTCTCTCGGTCGGTGCGGGGAACGTCAACGAGGAATCGCAGATGGCTGGCAAGGATCAGCCCGAGCGCGACGGCCGCTCCCATGGCCGCGGCGGGTGCGAGCCAGTCCGGGACCGAGCCCCACTGCCGCAAGACCAGCACGCCAAGGCCGACGGACCAGACGGAGGTGCTGATGGAGGCGGCGATGGGTCGCCAGCGCGGCCACTCGCCCATCCAGTGTGGCGGAGACTGATTGGCAAGCCCGCGGAGAGAGGTGGACCACCACAGTTCGAAGTGGACCATGCACCAGACGAGAAGCAGGAAGCTCGCCGAGGCGGGCTCGTGTCCCTTGGCCGCAGACACGGCCCACCCGCCGCCGAGGAGGACGACACCCCACCACGCGACAGAACGCAGCAGCGTGAATGACCCGCCGAGCCAGCCCGAGAGCGCAAGCCCCACCGCGAGGAGCGTGAGGAGGTACATGGGCAGGATCCAGGGACTCGGAGAGGATCCGCCGAGAAGGATCGGTGTCATGAAGCCCGCGAGAAGCGAGATCACGCCCACAACGCTGAGGCGTGCATGGGCGGAGATCGCAACACCAAAGGCGGCGGTCAGAGCGAGCAGGACGAACGCGGGCCCTTCGGCAACGAGGTCATACAAGCGATGTGCGGAAAAGACGCTGGCGTAGACGATGCCAATTCCGGCCGCGAAGCTGCCCGCGGCGGGCCACGGGCCGAGTCGGCGACGCAGCGCCTCACCGACGCCGATAAGCGTGAAACCAAATCCGGCCGCGAGAATGCAGCGCCAGATCGGGGGCATGCGCAGCAGCCCCTGCTGGTACGCCCAGAGGAGGGCAAACGCGACGCCCGCAACGAGCATCAGCGCCCCCACCACCGCGAAGCCGACGCCGATGACCTTCTCGAACGACGGGCCAGCCGCGCGCGGGAGAGGACGCGGAAGGGCCGGTGATGGGCGCGCGGAGAGGAGGATCGTGCGGGCAGAGTCGTTGGGAACGGAGTTCTGAGCTGCTGGCGAAGCCGCGAGCGGAAGGGCGGGCATGGACGCGGCGACCATCACGGACGGACGCGATGCGGCGGACGCTGCTGAGGAATGGAGGTTTGAGAGCTGGCGCTGCCGCTGGAAGAGGGGCAGCGTCGAGAGCGTTCGCTCGAGGTCGTCGAGCCGCAGCTCGAGGGCCGCCAGTCGCTCGGCAAGCGCGTGGGTTCCGCCGGGCTCGGAGGTGCCATCGCTGGGCGGGGTGGAAGTGCTGGACATGCGTGAGCTCCTGGCGGTGCTAGTGAACACTAACACACGGATTGGACGGAGTCAATCCGGTAGGGCTCATGCGTCTTCGAGATGGCTGAAGGTTAGAAGTTTGGCGTTGGGGGCCGGTACGCGTCGAGGTTGATCGAGCGGAACCACTCGATCGTGCGAGTGAGGCCCTCGCGGAGTTGCACGGTTGGCTCCCAGTCCAGACGCCGCTTGGCGAGCGAGATATCGGGCTGACGCTGGGTCGGATCGTCGGCGGGTAGGGGTCGGTAGACGATGGTGCTCTTGGAGCCCGTCAGCTCGAGCACGTGCTGCGCGAGTTCCTTCATGGTGAACTCGTACGGATTGCCGAGGTTCACCGGACCGACGAAGTCGTCCGGGGCGTGCATCATGCGGACCATGCCCTCGATCAGATCGTCCACGTAGCAGAAGGAGCGGCTCTGCTCGCCAGTGCCGAAGAGGGTGATCTCCTCGCCCGCGAGAGCTTGGCGGATGAAGTTGCTGACGACGCGGCCATCAAAGGGGTGCATGCGCGGGCCGTAGGTGTTGAAGATACGGATGACGCGGATATTGACGCGGTGGGCGCGGTTGTAATCAAAGAAGAGAGTTTCGGCGGCTCGCTTGCCCTCGTCGTAGCAGGCGCGGGGGCCGATGGGGTTGACGTTGCCGCGGTAGCTCTCGGGCTGTGGATGGACCTCGGGATCGCCATAGACCTCGCTGGTAGAAGCCTGGAGCACCTTCGCCCTGCATCGCTTGGCCATGCCGAGCACATTGATGGCGCCCATGACGCTGGTCTTCATGGTCTTGATGGGGTTGTACTGGTAATGGCCCGGTGCCGCTGGGCAGGCGAGGTTGTAGATCTGGTCGACCTCGAGCCAGAGGGCGTGCGTCACGTCGTGGCGGATAAACTCAAAGTTGGGCCTGCCGAGCAAGTGCGTGATGTTGAGCTTCTGGCTCGTGAAGAGGTTGTCGACGCAGATGACATCGTGCCCCTGGTTCACGAGGCGATCGCAGAGGTGTGAGCCGAGGAAGCCAGCACCGCCGGTGATGAGAATGCGCCTGAGCTTGTTGGGCATGGAGTCTCTTCCAATGTTTCGCGGTCGATGCGTCGCCGCGGCGTTCAGGTTGTTGTTACGAGGCGCGCGTGCCTGGATCGAAGATGACGAGCGTACGTGACGATTCCATCGGCGGGATCGACGCGGGGACTCCAGCCAAGTCCGCTTTGTGTGAGGCTCATGTCCGCGCAGGTCCAGTCCTGATAGAAGGCGCGGATCGATGCCGGCATCTCAAAGTAGTCGGTCGGAAGTGTTGTTTCGTCAAGTCCAAGGCCGGTTCGGACGGCCGCGACGATCTCCCGGAAGCTTGTTGCTTTGCCCGAGCCGAGGTTGTAGACGCCGGGCTTGACGGGCTTCCGCAAGCCCGCGGCGTGGATCGTGCAGTCGACGACGTCTTCCACGTGGACCTGATCGCGGGCCTGGCTGCCGTCCGCGAAGAGGCGGGGGTACTTGCCAGCGAGTAACTGCTGGACGAGCTGGAAGGCCATGCTCGCCATCTTGCCCTTGCGGGCCTCGCCGGGACCGAAGACGTTGAAATAGCGAAGGCCGACGACGTGTGCCGCGGGATGCGCGGCGGCGAGACGCGCCTGCTCGCACTCCATCAGCCACTTGCTGAAGCCGTAGATGTTGTTGGGCTTGCCCGCGGCCGAAACCGGGAATGGTGTGCGGGTGGCCATCTCCGGCGGCGAGCCGTAGGTCGCGGCGGACGATGCGTAGACAAGCCGCGTGCCCAGGAGCGCAGACTCGAGCAGAAGACTGCCCGGCTTCTCGGCCGAGAAGCCGCCGAGATTGGTCGCAAGCATGTGCCGCTCGTCCAGAACTGTGGTGTCGGTGATGGCGCCGAGATGGAAGATGGCCGCGGGGCGATGATGTCCGAGCAGCGTTCGCCAGTCGATCTCCCCCACTGCTTGCGCGATCCACTCGCCCCTAAAGGGCGGAACACCGCGGCGTTCGCAGGCCTCGATGACGTTTGCAAAGGAGCCGGAGGTGCAAGGATCCACGACGACGACGCGTGCCGCGGGATCCAGGCGGAGGAGCTCGGCGACAAGGTTGGATCCGACGAAGCCAGCGCCGCCGGTCACGATGTAACAGGGATTGGTGGGTGCGGCGGTCATGCGGGTCTCGGGTGGCTTGGGGTGGTTGAGTTAGCCTGGGGGCGGGGCGGGACCTGTCGCGGGGGGGATCACGAGCACCTGCCCGATTGCGAGATCATCGGGGGAGGCCAGCAGATTGCGGTTGGACTCGAAGATGAGGCTGGTGTTGGCCTGCGTGCCGTACATCTTCTGAGAGATGCGAGAGAGTGTGTCGCCAGCGACCACGGTGTAGCTGCGCGAGGTGTTGTAGTTGATCGAACCGGGCGGAGGGGGCGTTCCGGGGTTGACCGGGTTGGCGGGGATGGCAGGTTTGCCTTGGATGTTCTCGGGGTCCTTGGGCACGCGAATGACGCGGCCGGGGCGGAGACGCGATGGATCGATGAAGGGATTGGCGCGAGCGATCTCGTTGGCGTGTCGCGTGTTGCCGTAGTAGCGGCGTGAGATCGAGCCAAACGTCTCGCCGCGTTCGACGGTGTGGTCGATGAACTCGGGCGGAGTCACCAGTGGCGCGGGCGTGGCGCGGGGCGTCTCAAAGCGCGCGGGCTCCTGCGGCGGGAGCACCTGCGATGGCGCGGGTTGCTCTTGGCGAGGAGTGAGTAGGCGAGGGGTGACTAGGCGAGGCGAGGCAGCTTCGCTCGGGTCGGGTGTAACAAGCACGACGTCGTTGGAAGCGTCGGACTGTGCGAAGGAGATGCGTGGCTCGCTGGGCCACCACCAATAGACGCAGATCCACAGGACCACCAGGGCCAAGAAACCCGCGGCCGTTCTGCGAACCGAGTCGTTCATGGCTGATGCGAGTCCTTCTGATTACGAGCGTTCGGGAGAGTGGCTAAATTGCTCGGCCACGAAGCCAGCGGGCAGTGCATGGATGTATTACATCGTGTCGTATTATTCGTATTGCGCTGCGTTAGGTTGTCACGATTGCCTTGGTGTCTTCTCCGGTTTCGGTCTCGCTGGTGTTCTTTCTGGACCAGACGATCGGGGCCGCGACCGCCACCGAGGAGTAGGTTCCGACGATCAGGCCAGCCAGGAGGGCGAAGGCGAAGGCCCGCATCCCCTCGCCGCCGACGAGGTAGAGGATGACGCAGGAGGCCACCGTCGTGCCGCCGGTGACGATCGTTCGTGAGAAGGTCTGGTTGATGGAATTGTTGATGACCGAACGCGTCGCGTGCGGCAGCTTGCCGCGGTTCTCGCGGATGCGGTCCATGACGACGACGGTATCGTTGAGGGAGTAGCCAGCGATGGTCAGGAGTGCGGCGACCATGTTCAGGTCGATCTTGAAGGGCATCAATCCGTTGCTGCGTGCAAAGCTCGATGTGGCCTCGAAGTCGTAGAGGATCTCGCAGAGCGCAATCAAGCCGACAACGGTCAGGACATCATGCACAAGGGCCACGACGGCCGCGAGGGAGTAGCGCGGCGTCTTGAACCGGATCCAGATGTAGATGCCGATGCCAGCAAAGCTCAGCAACGCGGCCTTGATGGCGTTCTCGGCGAAGGTCCTTGCGACCGAAGACGTGAAGTTGTGAACGCTCGCGGGAGTGGTCTCGCGGGTGAGGGCCTCGCGGACGAGCGCCCACTCGCGCATCTTGAGGTCCCGCTCCCAGCGGGCCTCGTTCTCAAAGACGCTGGCACCCTCGGCTCGAACGAGGAGGACCGCAGTCTTCACGGCCTGCTCGGAACCTTCGAGCACCACAACCTCGCGCTCGCGGGAGAGCGTGTCGGAGAAGTCTGCGCTGTTGCGGACGGTGTTGAGCCGCTCGTTGAGATCCGCGATCGTGGGCGGGGGAGAGATGTTCTCGATGAGCACCGCGACACCGCCGAGGAAGGGCGAGACGGGATTACGGAACGCGGGGCGGTCGATGTTGTCGCCCAGCTCGCGCTTCTCGATCGCGAACGCGGGGATCTCGCGGAGCGAGGTTGCCTCCGACGCGGTGAACTCCAGCGGCGGCTTGAGATCGAGCTTGTCAGCGAAGCTGTTGCGGACGGCACCCAGCACGGCACCAGCGTTCTGTGCGATCGTCTTGATGCTGAAGGTGTCGGAGGTGACGCCGTCGGAGCGTGGATCGATCGGGAGGATCTCGGCATCGCGGAGGAGGCGGAGCTCATCGCCCTCTGCCGCCGCGTTGGCGATCGCGGTGATGCGATCCTGGACCTCGGAGCGATGCATCGTGATGCGTTCACCGGTGACGGGGTCGAGACGGAGGCTGAGCGTGACCTGCGTGCCGCCGAGGAACTCGTTGTCGAGCATCTTTGAGCCACGCACCAGCACAAGGCCCAGGCCCAGCGCGATGTAGATCGCCGAGATGAAGAAGAAGATGTACCTCAGGCGCATCCAATCGATGTTGGGCGTGAGGAATCGCTGCACGGCCGGGATGCTCATGGGGAGCATCGAGGCCATGAAGGAAGCCGGGTTCAAGATGGTGAGGAAGCGACTCGGCTCGGCCCAGCGCCAGCCCGCCGCGACCAGCAGGTTGAAGATGAGGCGAGAGATGACCAGCGCCGCGATGAGCGTTGAGACCACGCCGATGCCCATCGTAATCGCGAAACCGCGAATCTCGGGAGTGCCGAAGCTGTAGAGGGCCAGACAGACGATCAGGTTGGTGATGTTGGAGTCCACGATCGCCGACAGGGCTTTGTCAAATCCCAGGCGGACGGCGGTCTTCATGTCCGCGCCGCGCCTGAACTCCTCGCGCATGCGCTCGTAGATCAGCACGTTGCTGTCCACCGCCATGCCGAAGGTCAGGATCACGCCAGCGATGCCGGGCATCGTGAAGGAGGCCTTGGCCAGCGACATCGCGCCCAGGATCAGGATCGAGTTGGCCACGATCGCGATGACCGCGACGAAGCCAAATCCGAAGTAGTACAGGACCATGAAGACGGTGACGGTGATGGCGGAGAGGATGCCCGCCTCAAGGCCCATGCGAAGGTTGTCGGCACCCATCTCGGGACCGAAGGTCGATTCGGAGATGGGCTCTGGAACAAGCTTGGCCTGGAGGCTGCCGCCCGAGAGGACGCGGACGACGTACTTGATGTCTTCCTGCGAGAACTTGCCGGTGATCTGGCCACGCGAGGAGATCTCGCTGTTGAGGTTGGGAGCGGTATAGACCTGATCGTCGAGCAGGATCGCCATCTTGTCGCCGACATGGTCGCGCGTGAGCGCGCCCAGCAGCGAGGCCCCCGCGGTGGACATCGTGAAGTTGATCGCTGGCCGGCCGAGCTGGTCCACGCCGCCGGAAGCTTCCACGCGCCAGGCGCCGTCGGCCGGAGTCAGACGCGTGTTGCGCGTGTCCCAGGCGAGCATGTAGAACTGGCCGTTTCGAGACTCGACGATGTAGTCGCGCGTGCGGAAAAACTCTCGCGCGTTGTCATCGCTAGAAAGGACGAACTCAAGCTCGGCCTTGCTGTCGACCCAGGTCTCAACATCGTTGATCTGGAACCAGCGAGCATCCGACGCTCGGACGTTCTTGGCACCGACCTCGCGAAGCTCCGCACGCAGGCGGGCCTCCTCTGGGTGCTGGCCGGGATCGGTAGTGATTCGGAACGTCAGGACGCCCGCACCCTTCAGGATCTTCTTGAGGTCGGCGGGATCATCAAAGCCGGTTCGCTCGGCGGCGTACGTGTCAAAGAGGCCAACCAATCGATCGATCTCGGCCACAGACTCGGCGTCTGGGTGCTGGGCCTTGAGCCTCACGACCGCCTGGTCGCGAGGGCTCGGCAAGTCCACCATGACGCGGTTCTCGTCGGCCATGCGGCGGCTGCGTCTGCTGGCGAAGGCCGCGGCGCGGATGTCCTCGGCCGCGAGCGCCGAGCGCATCACCGCAGAGCGGGCGTTGGAATAGGCCTTCTCCGCATCGGCGGCGGCCGCGAGCAGCTGCACCGGGGGCGATGCCCCAGCATCACGCACTGTCTGCATCGCGGCCTTCAGCGTGTCGTACGTGGAGGCGGCGGTGCGAAGGTTCGCGAGTCGGGTGGAACTTCCGGCACTGAGCTCGGTCAGAGCGCCCTCTCGCTCCGCGGCCGGACGCCGCACCGCGAGGTCGACGCGGTTCTCTGTGACCTGAGCGCGCCCGAGCTTCACAAGCTCTGCCTCGAAGGTCCGGCGGAGCGCCTTCACGCGCTCGCTGGGCAGCGGCATCGAGATCTCGATCCGGTCGCGACCCTGCTGCATCATCGAGACTTCGAGCACGCCGTCTGGATCGACACGCTCCTTCAGGATCTCGATGGTCTGCGGAATGATCTCATCGGGGTTCTCGCCCGGAGCGACCTGGATCGCATAGACCAGGCTCGCACCACCCCGCAGGTCCTTGCCGAGCCGCAGCTTCTTCTCGGGTGGGAATGTGGCGTAGATCGCCCCGGCGAGCAGGACGAGAACGATGAACAAGATTCTGAAGTTGTTGCGCATGTGCTGGATCGCGGCGAGGCCGAGGAAATTGAGATGGCGGGCGGAGCTGGGTGGAACGTGGGATGAGCGAGAATGGCGTCAGACCGAGGCCTTGGCCCCGGACTTGCTGTCATGCTTGTCATGCTTGGCGTCGGACTTGGACTCGGGCTTGCTCTCAACCGAGCCGGAGGCTTTGGCCGAGGTGATCACCGCCGCGACGGCGGACTTGGCAAAGCGGATGCGCCCTTCCTCGACGCGCAGCACGATGTCGTCATCGCCGACTTCCGCGACGGTGCCGATGATCCCGCCGAGCATCTGGACCTTGTCATGCTTCTTGATTGCGGAGACAAGCTCTTGCTTCTTCTTCTTTTCCTTGCGGCCCGACAGGACGCTGAAGAGGATCATCACCACGAGCATGACGGGTAGCAGCCAGAAGATCATGTCCATGCCGCCACCTGGGCGCGCGCCTGATGCGGGCGGAACGGTGCCCTGGGCCGTCACGGTGCCCGCGAGCGGGGCCGAAGCGTTCCCGGTGGGCTGGGCGGAGCCGACCGAAATCGGATCTGCAAACGCGGGCTGGGCCGGAGCCGCACCTGCCTGAGGAGCGGTCTGGGCGGGGATCAAGAAGGCAATGGAGGCCGCGGGTGAGAGGTCGTTCATCGAGTAGTCTTCTCTTATCTGGTCTAATCTGGGTCGTCGGATCAGGGGCTAATGATGAGGATGGGATGATCAGGTTCTGGTGTCAGGATCAGATCTTGCGTGTTCATGCCGGGGCGTTAGGCGTGCGAGTTGTGTGGTCTTGATCGGCGTTCGCAGCGGCAGGCTCTGGCGTGAACTTCTACGGCGGCACGCCTCGGGCGGGTTCCAGCACTTTCGACCAGCGCCGTGCCTCAAGGCACTGGAACTGGCCACGGCCGGGAAGCCGATCAGGCGGACGGCGCGGCCGCCACCGGCCACCGAGCAACAAGCCCGGTCCAGTCATCACTTCCAACCACAGACCGAACGTCGGCCATGAATCGCTGGAAGTGGCGAAGGTTATGCAGGGTCACCAAGATCGGTCCGAGCATCTCTTCCACCATGAACAGATGCCTGATGTATCCGCGCGTGAACGGGGCCCCCCCGGGCGTCTCCCAGCCGTAGCGGCCGGGATCGCAGGCGTGGCAGTCGCACCCGGCCTCGATCGGGCCTTGATCCTCCGCGTACTTGGCATTGCGCAGCCGAATCTGGCCCAGCCGTGTAAATGCGCTGGCATTGCGGCCGTTCCGCGTGGGCAGCACACAGTCGAACATGTCCACGCCAGCCCGAACCGCCTCAAGCAGGTCTCGCTCATACCCAACGCCCATCAGATACCGAGGCCGATCCGCCGGGAGGAGCGGCGCGGTGTGACGCACGACGCGGGCGATGTCCTGCGGCGACTCCCCGACCGCGACGCCGCCGATGGCGTAGCCGGGCAGGTCGATGTTGGCGATGCGCTCCGCGCACCAGGACCGGCGTGCGAGGTCCGTCCCGCCTTGGACGATGCCGAAGAGGGACTGCTCATCGGCGCGCTGGTGCGCGCGCTTGCATCGCTCCAGCCAGCGAACGGTGCGCTCGTTGGCGATCTCGAGACGCTTCTCGTGGTCATAGACGCCCTTGCGAGCATCACGCCGCACGGCCGCGGCGAGGCGCGGGTCGGTCGAAGCACGCGGGCGTGCGGCACCGTCTTGAGAGTCATCCTCTGGAGCGGGCTGATCTGCGGCCCTGGCCGATGGCGGACAGTCATCAAAGGCCATCATGATGTCGGGGCCGAGCATGTTCTGGACTTCGATGGCGCGCTCGGGCGTGAGGCGGACCATGCTGCCATCAACATGCGAGCGGAACGTCACGCCATCGTCATCGACGGCATTCCCATCGGCGAGTGAATAGGCCTGATAGCCGCCCGAATCCGTGAGGATCGGCCCGTTCCAGTTCATGAAGCGATGGACGCCGCCCATCGTGCGGACCAGCTCCGGGCCCGGGCGCAGAAGCAGGTGGTACGTGTTGTTGAGCAGGATCTGAGAGCCCGTCTGTCGCACAAGCTCGGGCAGGATGCCCTTGATGCTCGCGCGCGTGCCGACGGGCATGAAGGCTGGCGTGTCGAAGTGGCCGTGGAGCGTCTGGACCCGTCCGAGCCGGGCGCCGCACTCACGCGAGGTTGCCGAGATTGAGAACGTGAGGGCGCTACTCATGGAACTCTTCATCGCGATGTTGGTCGTCTGCTTCATCGCCATGCGGGCCAGCCGATCTCATCGCTCAGCGCGACCGCCTGCGCGGGCCCGCTTCCATCGCGTGACGCGTTCGAGCGTGGCGCGTTCCTCGTCGTTCAATCCCTCCGAGCCCACTTCCTTGACGCGAGCGAGCACGCGATCAAGATCGCGGTCGAGGGCGGGGGGTTGAGCCCCCCGCACCCCCACCGGCGGGGGGGGGACCCCGGGCGCCGGGGCCCACGCCCCACCCCCACCACCCAACCCCCCCAC
>JBBQGR010000030.1:0-13463 GCA_038323185.1 Phycisphaerales bacterium
AGCCCTTGGTCTGGAGGCTCTGGCTGAGCCGCTGCCACAGCTCGGTCCGCGGCGACCTCTGTGCGTACGGAATCGCCAAGCGGTCGGGGAGCATGTGATAGAAGGGCAGATTTGCGGTGTGCCAGTCAAAGTAGCAGAGTCGGTTGGGCGTGTCGGTCACGATCAGGATGCCGCCCGGCCGCAGCAGCTTCCAGGCCATCTTGAGCGTATCGATGCGTTCCTCGATGGTCTGGTGCTCGACGACGGCGTAGAGCAGCACAATGTCGGTGCCGCCGGGGCCACCCGGCCCCATGATGTCGGTTTCGAGCATCGAGAGGAGCATGCGCGGGTCTGCGACTCGCCACGTCGCTTTATTCCCGAGCCCCATGATGTCCAGGCGCAAGCGCGCAGCCTCGACGGACTCGGGGATGATGTCGTACGCGTGCACGCCGCTCAGGAAGGGCACCATCGACGCGGTTGACGAGCCTGTGCCGCAGCCGATCTCCACCATGTGCTTGCCATTGAGGTCGATCGCGCGTCGCACCCACGGCACAAAGACGTTGCGACAGGTTTCGTATCGCCCTTCGACATGGTCGTGCAGGTCGCGCTCGTAGGCAGGTGTCGCGAAGTACGACTCGCTCCAGGAGCGAAAGTGCGTCTCACGTAGCATCGTGCGGAGGCGCCGACGCTGCTCATCCGTGAGGTCTGGCGCTCTTGGCTCATCGTTCGACATCGACCAGCTCAGCATTCTACGCAATCTCCTCATTCTTCCCTCCCGCCAAACCTTCGCCTCAGACCGTCGCCGAACCCTGGACCGGTCGGTCCTCGCGCGCCAGGCTCATCGTCGGGCTTGTGCTCACGAACTCGCCGGGCATCGGGCTGAAGCGTGAGCCGTAGAGCGGCACTCGCCGATTGGCTGTTGCGGAAATCAGCTTGGGCGAGAGGAGCCAGAAGCCCATCGCTACCGCGATGTTGGCGATCAGCATCGGGACGATGCCGGTGAGCCCCAGAAAGACCAGCGTTGCGACCACCACCACCAGCGCCAGCGCCAGAGGGATCACGCCCTGCCAGGCCATCTGCATCACCTGGTCGTAGCGGAGGCGCGGGATCGTCCAGCGGATCACGATGATCATCGTGATGAAGAAGATGATCTTCCCGAAGAAGACCGCGAGCTTGGCGAAGACCGCCCAGATGCTGGTGGCGTCGGGCGAGAGAAGCTCAAGCCCCGGCAGGCCCGTTCCGGGCAGGTGGTAGCCGCCGAAGAAGATCAGCACCAGGAAGGCCGAGGTGGTGACGAGGTGGGCGTATTCGGCGAGGAAGAAGAGGGCAAACCGCATCGAGGAGTACTCGGTGTGGTAGCCACCGACGAGCTCCTGCTCGGCCTCGGCATTGTCGAAGGGGGCGCGATTGGCTTCGGCGAGTGCCGCGATGAAGAAGATGAGGGCCGCGAGCGGCTGGCCCAGCACGAGCCAGCCATTCTCAACCTGATGGCGCACGATCGTGTCGGGCACGACCGAGCCGATGACGAGCAGCGCGGCCAGCAGCGAGAGCCCGATGGGGATCTCGTAGGAGATCATCTGGGCGCTGGCACGAAGGCCGCCGAGGAAGGAGTATTTGCTGTTGCTCGCCCAGCCGCCGAGCGTGACGCCGTAGACGCCCAGCGACGCGACGGCGAGAAGGTAGACAATGCCGATGTCGACTACGGCGCCAGCGATGTGCACCGGGCCGCTGGTCAGTTGTCCGATCAGCGGCACGTACCCGTCCCACTGCCCGCCCCAGGGGATCACGACGAAGCCGATGAGGGCCGGCACCACGACAATGATTGGCGCGAGGGTGAAGAGGACCTTGTCCACGCGCGAGGGGGTGTAGTCCTCCTTGAGCATGAACTTGACGCCGTCGGCGAGGGGCTGACCGAAGCCGAGCATGCCGCGCAGGGGCTTCAGGATCGGCAGGCCGAAGTCAAGGCCGGTTCGGTTTGGGCCAAGTCGGTCCTGGATGTACGCGGAGAACTTGCGCTCGGCCTGCACCAGGTACGCGACCAGGATGAGGATGACGTGCACCAGTACGAAGATGGTGATCGCGCTGACGACGAGCTGCGACGTGACGAAGCTGGGGAGCAGGTCGGCCATAGGCCAGCAGGATAGGTCGGTCCGGGTGGGTCGGTTCTCCGAACCGACGGGTGCTTGCGTGCGCCGCTAGTCCACAGAACGTCGCTTCGGAAAGCCTTGCTTCCTTGTCTCCACGCCGCGAAGCAGCAACGAGCTTCTGCCCGGGCCCGTGTTCACCAGTTCGGTTTGACGCTCGTGGCGACGCTGTTCCATGATTGCGAGCTGGCGGACGTCGGCGCCTAGAGTCGACCAACCCAAACCGGGTTAACCAAGCCAACCTACCCGCCGTACCGCTTCACAAGCTTTTTCACGGCGAGTCGCGCGAGGCTTGAGCCACCCAGCTCGTCGGCGATGGCGATCTTGGCCTCCACCGTCATTGGGGGGGGCGGGGGTGCGCTGATGGCCTTGTCGCGCTGGATGCCCGCGTAGAGCGCGATCCGCTCCGCGAAGAGCGCCCCGAACCGCAAGAGCAGGCCCTTTATCGCCATCGGCTCTGCTGGCGCTGGCGGCGCGTCCTGCGTCTGCACCATCACCCGCGGCGTCAGAACGCCGTGCCCGTGCGTGGCCACAGCGTCCCAGAGAAGCCCGACGTGGCCGAGCGCGCCCAGGCTCGCGTCCAGCAGATCAGAGAGGGGCCATTCGCGGCGCGTGCGAACCAGCACACGCGAGAGTTCGGTGCCGCGCTCAAAGGGTTGCAGCTCGGGAGCGACATCAACAAGGCTGGGGACGACGATGGCCGCGCCCGACGCCCCCGAGCGCGACTGCCACGATCCCGCGAAGGCCATTCGCTCGCGGCGCGAGAGCGCTCGGACGCACGCTTCGAGCCATGAAGGGTCGATCCCGTCGCCGGCTTCGAAGACCGCGAGCGCTTCGGTCGTCATGAGGTCCGAGGGCTCAATGGGCTGGCCCGAGGGCGTGCGCGCGTGCCACGTGCGGCCGAGCCACCAGAGTGTTTCTTCACCGTCCGGCCGCGCGGGCACAAGACAGACAATGCGCGAGAACGGGTGGCGCTGCGCGAGCGCTGAAGCGACGCCCGGCTGTGTCGCGAGATCTGAGTCTGCGGTTCCATCGCGCATCAGCACGACGCAGGTGCACTCTGGCACGCCCGCTGGCGCCGGATCGTTCCCTGCTCGCGGCGCGAGGGGCGACATCGCTCGCGGCACTTCGTAAAAATCGCCCAGCGGCTCTTCGGCCACGGCGAAGGGGCGTGTGATGCGTGCCCGCAGCGCGGCATCGTCGATCAGGCGCTCCATCGCGCGTGCGAGCTGCGTCGTTGTGCCGTCGTAGACCAGCGCGTTGTGTCCGTCCTTGAAGAAGTCAGCAAATGCGGGAAGATCGTTCACGATCACGGGCACGCCCGCGTCGTACACCTCGTGGAGCGCGTAGCAGAAGGACTCAACGCGGTTCGGGAAGACCGCGAAGAGCGCGGTGCCCAGTCGTCCAGCAATCTGCTCGTGGGTCTGCTGGCCGGTGAAGACGAAACGCTCGCGCAGGCGCTGGGGCATCAGCGTGCGCAGGTACGCGGAGTATGAGCCGGGCACCGGACCCTCGGGCGAGTCGTAGCCCATCAGGTCCACGGTGAACGCAAGGTCCGGCCGACGCTTCATGAGCATCACTGCCGCGTGGACGAGCTGGTCCACGCCCTTGAGGTGGAACATGCGTCCGATGAACGCGAGAGAGAATGAACCGCCAGCCTGCGGACGCCCCGTCACCTTCGGGAAGGGCTGCTTGGGCGGCGGCGAGACCACGACGCGCTCGGGGCAGAGGTGATAGAGCTCGCGGTAGTACTGCTCGTAGTACGTGCGGCTCGGGAAGAGGACCGCCTCGGCAAGCTCCATCGCGCGCCGCTCGAAGGCGTGGAGCATCAGCTTCTCAACGTCGTGGATCAGGCCGTCGCCGTGCAGGTCAAGGACCTCGATGGAGCCGTGCACGCGCTGGGCCAGAACCGGGCCGCCCTCGGGCGCGAAGAGGCGCTCGACGAAGGCGTAGTACGACGCGCCGCAGTACTCGAACCCCTCCACGAGGTCGATTGTCTCTCGCTCGCGCAGGCGCCGGAGCGCGTGGGCGAAGCGCATGCTCTTCCACTGAAAGATGCACGGCACCTGCGCTGGCGTGAAGGGGAAGTCATCGCAGAGATCATCAACACGAGCCGCGGCGACGCGCGAGGGATCAGCGAAGACAAGCCGATCCTTCTCCATGAACTGCCGAAAGAGGTAGTCGGGAATGTCCAGGAGCAGGACGACGCGATGCCCACGCGCCAACAGGTGATGGATCGCGTGATGGATGAGAACGCCAGCGCCGCCGAAGGTGGTCGGGTGGATCTCGTAGGAGATGAAGCAGGTGGTGGGCACTGGGAAAAGCGAAAAGTGGAAAGCCGAGAGCGAAAATTCGGAGAGGGGGGAGGTTGCGGCGTGACAGAATGACAGAATGACAGAATGACAGAGTGACAGACTGGTCAAGTGGTCGAGTGGTCGAGTGATCGGGCAGCAGGTGATTGGGTGATTGCGTAGATTCGTGGCGTGGACTCGCGCTCCAGCGTCGGACCTTCCTCGATGAGTTGCCGCACGCTCTCTTGTGCCCTGGCGATGTAGCCGATGGCGTACGCGCGAAATCGATCCATGATCTCGTGGCGTTCATCGACTGCTCGGCGCATGAACTGGGCGATCACTTCGGCGCGATCGGGGAAGGGGACCACGAGCCGGCCAAAGAGCCACGCGTCGTCATCGAACAAGTGGCTTGATGGTCCTGTGAGGCAGGGCACGCCCTGGTGCATGCTCTCCAGGGGCAGCATCGGGCAGCACTCGGAGAACGTCGTGTAGATCGAGACGTGCGTCGAGCGCATCGCTTCCAGCATTTCTCGCTGGGGAAGTGGCCGCTCGCTGAGCCGCTCGACACCCACGCCGAGGAACTCGGCTAGCTCGCTGCCTCGCGGATCCAGGCCCGCGGCGTGCAGGCAGCAGTCGCCCATCATCGCCATCGCGCTGATCATCACCAGCGGGCTCTTGCGGAACGAGACGCCGCTGATCCAGAGCCCCACGTGCACCGGCGACTCTTCCAGCACTGGCGGCTCCAATGGCTCGCCGGGGACATAGTTCAGCACCAAGTGCGAACGGATCCCCTGGCTCCTGAAGAAGTCTTCCATACCAGCCTTGACGGTGCAGATCGAGCGGATGTGGCCAGCGCGGGCTGCTTCCATCCAGCCGCGGAGCGTGTTCCACTCGTACGCGTCCTGGAGCTGGAGATACGAGCCGTGCCAGAGGACGTCGATCGTGATGTCGGGGGCCAGCTCGCGCAGCATTGCAACCAGCGCCTGGTGTGAGGGGTCGCCGCCGGAGATGACGATGTGCTTGACGCCACTCTCAACCAGCACCCGCGCGTACCGACCGATCTCGGCTTCCGGAACTCGGTGCGGTTCCTTGTCTGGCGTCTGCGGCACGCGGTAGCAGCACTCGAACAGCTTCTCGGTCGCAGACGTGATCCCCAGCCAGCGCGGACAGTGCACCGCGACAACGGCCGGGCGAGTACGCGCGACGCGCTCCAGGAACTGCTCATCGATCGGCGTGCGCTCCGTCGCTGGGCCGCTGGGCACGTGAACTTCGGGCAGGCCCAGGCTGCCAGCCTCGTGCTCCACGCTCACCAGCGGTGCGCGGCCCGGACGCACCACCACGGTCCGCGTCGTCTCGCTCGAAAGATCAATCGTCTCGGTGCGTCCATCGAGCGTCACCTCGACCACGCCCGACCATGGGTGGCTCATGAACCGCAGCTCGATCTCGCTTCCGGCGGCCTGCGCCCGCGCGGTCCCGCCCGCGCCGCCCGCATAGAGGCAGATTCCATACGCGCCGCTCGGGGACTCGCGCTGCGTGAAGCCGGTGGCATCGACAAAGTCCCACGGAACGCCCGGCTCACCTGGCGCACCGACGACCGACAGCAGCCAGACCTCATTGCCCTTTTCCTTGCCGCCCATCGCGCCCGTGCGGCCCGTCGCACGAACCTCGACCAAACCCGCGGGAGTCCCTTTGAGCCTTCGCGCGGCCTGCACGAGCACGTTGCGACGCAGCTTCTGGCCCCAGGCATAGGCACCCGAGCTCTTGATGTACGCGAGTTCAAAGGCCTGCTCGCCCACGCGATCCAGCACGCGCGAGAGCTCCTGATCTAGATCCGGTCGAACTGCCATCACTCAACTCCCTTGCAAACCCCGTGCTCCAGCCCCAGCCTCCGCCGCTCGCCTCCGCCCGTCACCTTCGTCTGCCCGCCAGCCGGATCTCACGGCCTGAGCAGTGGCCCGACCGCGCTCAGGAAGCGCTCGCGCAGCTGGCGGTAGTGCCCGCTGGCGAGCTTCTCGCGCATGACCTCAAGCTCCAACTCCGTCGATTGCGCCCGGAAGACCTGCGCATCGGCCTCGCGCTCGGCCCTGAGCTGGGCCACTTCTGCGAGGACTTCGGCCATGCGTGTGCCGAGCGTGGCCGAGACGCGCTGTCCTTCGGCGGCTGCCCGCTCGAGGTCTGCGATCCGCTGGATCGATTCGCCCAGCCTGGTTCGGAGCGCGGTGGCCTCGGCCAGAGCGGTTGAGAGTTCCGCGGCCTTGGCGGACATCATTCGCTCGCGCCGCTCGAGCGTGAGCTCGAGCTCGTGCACGCGCTCGCCAAGTCTGGCCGCGCCCTCACGTGCTGTGGCGGCTTGCGTGGCCTCCAGAGCCACGATTGTGCTGAGCCGCTCGACTTCTGCGATTCGCTCCGCGAGGCGCGCGTTGGCCGACTCGTTCGCCGCGTGTACCGCGTGCCCCGCTCGCTGGGCCTCGGCCCGGGCCGACTTCATCGCCGCCAGCGTCCCTTCGATCGTTCCTTCCATATCGCGCTCAAACGCCCGGTACATCTCGAGCATGTGCGCTGGCCACATGTACACAACCGCCGCAGGATCGATCGTCACGCGCGTGGGAATCTGGAGGCGATAGCCGCCCGGCAGCAAATCCGCCTTGCGACCCATCCGCTCGTACGCAGCGACGAGGTCGTGCTTCCAGCATCCGTCGTGGGCGACGCGGCAGATCTGCGCGGCGTCGGAGGGCTCGATGTGCAGCACCTGCCCGCGCGAGACCCGCACCAGCTCCAACAGGATCCCCTCAAGGTCCTCCGGACGCACGTGCACAAGCACCTCGCTCGTGTACACCAGATCAAACGAGCCATCATCAAACGGCAGCCGCCCCGTGGGCATCCCCACCGTCACGTGCTCCGCCATCCACTCCGGGCCCGTCCAGCGCAGCATCCCCGACACCATCGTCGCCGACTGGTCGTACCCGAAGACGTCAATCCCCGGCAGACGCGAGAGGTTTCGAAGATGCCGCCCCGGCCCGCACCCAAGCTCCAGCACGCGCAGATTGCCGCGGCCGTGCACCCCCCCCGCACCGCACCCAAGGCGCTCGGCCGTGCGCAGCGCATAGTCGGCGATCATGATCTCCTGCAGGTGGAAGTAGGGCTGACGCTGCTTGCGCAGGTCGTACTCATCAGCCCACACGCCGCCGTGGTCGCGCCAGTAGGCGTAGTTCTCCGAGACCGAAGGCTCGGGACTCTCCGCCTCGGGCTTGGCCTCTAAATCTGAGCCCATGCCTGTCTCCGTCGTGGCGCGTTCCATGTCGTGCGCCGCCATCTGCGATGCAGTCTGCTTGAACGTCTCTGGCAGGCCCGGCATGCCAGTCACGCCGGCGGTGCCAGAGCTTTCCGACGTCTTTGTCTCTTGCATCGCTCTGTTCCCGCGTCTGTTTATGCGCCTGGTCATGCGGTCCTCCCCGCCCCGGCCACGGTCGCCGCCTGCATCGGCGTGCCCACGCGCACCTCCACCGGCTGATGGAACTTGTAATGCACCGGACGGTCCTGGCTTCGTATCACCGCGAACGCCGCCACCCCGTCCACCTGATCAAACAGCACCACGTCGGAATAGTCGCGCCGCGTCACGCGGTTCACCGCGAGGCAGACGCCATAGTTCCCGTCCCGAAGCTGGTTCTCGAAAGAGAACGAGACCGTCAGGACCTCGCCCGCTCTCAACTTCGGCAGCGGGCCCTCGACCTCATCGCACGTTGCGGTTCCCATCACATCAACACCGGTCATGTCGCGCACGAGGAACGACAGGTTCACGTGATCCACGTCGACCTTTGCCCGCACCGTTGCTTTGATCGTCACGACATCGTGCAGGTTGAACGCACGCCGCGGCTCGCCGCGTGCGTCCGACACTTCGACCCTCTCGATCTGCACGTGCCCGCTGCCGTACCGAAGCTGGCCGGGGACCTGGTTCTCGAACCGCACCGACTTGCCCAGGAACGCCTGCTCTCCAGCCAGCGCCTCCTGGTTGGTCGCCTCCCGCACATGCGCGAGATACGCGTTCGTCGCCGCCTCCGCCGGTCCAAAGTACCGCGCCTGCCCCGCCTCCAGGAACAGCCCGCGCTGGCAGGTGCTCCGCACCGCGTCCGGCGAGTGGCTCACAAAGAGCATCGTGAGTCCATCATCACGCATCTTCCGCAGCCGCGCGATGCACTTGCTCTGGAAGCCGATATCCCCCACCGCCAGGATCTCATCCACGATCAGAAGGTCCGGCTGGACCGAGAACGAGACCGCAAACGCCAGGCGCGCCTGCATGCCCGAGGAGTACGTCTTGATCGGCTGATCGAGGAAGCCGCCGATGTCGGCGAAGGCCGCGACCTCATCAAAGCGGTCGTCCATCTCGCGCCGTGTGATGCCCAGGATCGAGCCCGCGAGATAGACGTTCTCGCGCCCCGTGAAGTCCGGGTTGAAGCCCGATCCAAGCTGCAGCATCGCCGCCACGCGCCCCCGCACGCGCACCTCGCCCTCCGTCGGCGCCATCGTCCCCGCGATGATCTGCAGCAGCGTGCTCTTGCCCGCGCCGTTGCGCCCCAGGATGCCCACGGCCTCGCCGCGCCGCACCTCGAATGTCACACCCCGCAGCGCCCAGAAATCGCGGTAGTACCGTCTCCCCAACGGCCTCAGCAGCGCTTGCTTCAGGCGGTCCTGGGGACGCTCATAGATGTGGTAGAGCTTTCCAACGTGCTGGCACGAGAGCACGGGCTCTTCGGTCGCGGTGCTCGTTGCCACAACGCCGCCATGCGGCGTCGCCCTGGGCTCCACCAGCGCGGCAGCGCTCGCGGGGGGCACTGATCCCGAACTGTCCGCGGGTCTAGAGGACATCCGAGAAACCTCGCTTGCTCTTGATGAACCACGCGTATCCAAACTGCATCACCAGCAGGCCAACCACCATCGTGACGCCCAAGGCCTGCCAGTCCGGGAGCCTCCCAAGCACCAGCACGTTGCGCGCCCCCTCAACCACGGGCGTCATCGGATTCGCACGCGCCACCCAGCGCCACTCCTCGGGCAGGCTCTCTACTCGGTAGAAGATCGGCGTGAGGAAGAAGAGCAGCTGCGAGACGAAGATGCTCACCACATTCCCAACGTCACGCACGAAGACCGCAAGCGACGAGAAGAACCAGGACAACCCAAGCGAGAGCGCCAGCATCGGCACCAGCACCAGCGGCAGCAGCACAGCCGTCCAGGGCACGCCGCCAAAGAACCACCAAGTCCCCAGCAGCACCAGCGCGATCCCGAACCCGCTGAATATCACCGCCGACACCAGCGACGACACCGCCAAAATCTCCAGCGGGAAGACGACCTTCTTGACATAGTTGGGATTGTCCAGCACGAGCGAGGTCGACCGCGTCACGGTCTCTGAGAAGATCCCGTAGATCGTGATGCCGCAGAAGAGCAGCACGGCAAACTGCGACCGCGTCTCGTCGGCACTCACGCCCAGCCGCGCCTGGAAGATGAAATTGAAGACCAGCGTGTACACCGCCAGCATCAGCAGAGGCACCGCAAGTGCCCAGCCGATGCCAAGGTACGTCCCCTTGTACCGGGCCTGGAAGTACCGCACCGCGAACTGCCACGCCAGGTCCCGATGCCGCCAGAGCGACCCTACCAGGTGCCCGGGATTGAGCAGCGCTGGCAGCGGCGTCGGACGAGCTGAATGCACCACAACGCTCGACATCACGCGCTCACTCGCCCCGTTCCACCCCTAACCCCCCAACCAGTCTCCGGCGCACCCCGCCGGAACGAATCGACATGGTAGGCCCAAGGCCCGTACCAACCCCAGCGGCCACCCACAGACGACACCCACTCCGAGCAGTGGCCGAATGACCGTGGTTTGGCCTGGCCCGAGCCTCCATTCAGGACGCCGCCCGCCGCTTCCGTGGCGCTTGTCTTGGCGTCATCGCCTTGGACTTTGCCTTTCCCCAGCCTCAACGCCGCGTACCCTTTACCACTCGTCACTCCGCTGGCCAGCCGCCGCGGCGTTCATACTCGGAGCCTCCCTCATGCCGCACGTTATCGCCGAGCCCTGCATTGGAACCAAGGACACGTCCTGCGTCTCCGTCTGCCCCGTGGACTGCATCCATCCCACAAAGAACGAGGCCGACTTCGGCAAGGTCAATCAGCTCTACATCGACCCCGACACCTGCATCGACTGCGCCCTCTGCGTCGACGAGTGCCCAGTCAAGGCCATCTTCCAGCAGGAAGACGTCCCCAGCGAGTGGAACAAGTACATCCAGATCAACCTGGACTACTTCAAGAACAAGGGCTGATCCGTACTCGCCTGTCGGGGCTACCCATCCAGCTCCGCCCAGCGTTCGTACAGCCGCGTTACTTGCGTCTGCGCCGCCGCCATCTCGCGGCAGACCTTGTCAAAGGCCTTGTGATCCGCGGTGATCGCCGGATCGTTCAGCTTGGCCTCGTACTCCTTGACCAACGCCTCATTCTTATGAATCGAGGGCTCGATCTCCGCCAGTTCGCGCTGCTCTTTGTACGTGAGCTTGCGCTTGGCCTTCACCGGCTCCGCGGCGGGCGCGACCGCCGCGCCGGTCGTGATCGTTGCGCTCGGCATGCTCGCCACGCTCGCCGCCTTCGCCGCAGGCTCCCGCTGCGCCCGCACCCATTGCTCAAAGCTCGCAAAGTGCCTCGCACCGCCGAGGCCGTCGAGCGCGACGATCGTCGTAGCGAGTCGCGCCAGCATCGCGCGGTCGTGCGTGACCAGCACGATCGAGCCCGGGAACTCCTCAAGGCTCTCTTCCAGCACCTCAAGCGAAGGGATATCAAGGTCGTTGGTCGGTTCGTCGAGCACCAGCACGTCCGCCGGCTGGAGCATCAGCCGCGCGATGTGGATGCGCGCCTGCTCGCCGCCCGACATCGCTCGCACCGGCTGCTTGAGCTGCTCGGTCGTGAAGAGGAACTTGCGTGCCCACGTGTTGATGTGCAGCGTGCGGCCCTGATAGATCACCGCGTCGCTGGGACTGAGCGCTTCTGAGAGCGTCATCGCGGGATCAATCTCGGTCCGGTGCTGCGAGAAGAGGACGACGCGCAGCTTGTCGGCGCGCCGGATCGTGCCCGGCCCAGGCGTGCCCGGCGGCACGCGAGAGTCCGCCGCCGCCTTGATGGCCTCGGGCGTCGGCGGATCCGGCTCCAGCTCACCCATCAGCACCTTGATCAGCGTGCTCTTGCCCGAACCATTGGGACCAAGCAGGCCAACACACGAGCCCGGCGAGAGCACAAGGTCAAGATCGGTGAAGAGCCTGCGCCCGCCAAGACTCTTGGTGATCGCGCGTGCCACGAGCAGCTTCTGCGTCTGGCGGCCCGTCGCTTCCCAGTCAATGTCCGTCGCCTTTGGCGCTACGTTGCGATCGCGCAGGTCCGCGAGCTGGTCCATGCGCTCATAGCTTGCGCCGATGCGGCTCTTGCTCTTGGTCCTTCGAGCCTGCGCGCCGCGCCCCAGCCAGCGCAGGTCCTCGCGCACCTGGTTCGCGAGCGCCTGCTCCTGTCGCGCCTGGCCATCAAGGAACTCGGACTTGCGTCTCAGGAACTCGCTGTAGTTTCCCTCGATCGCGAACGTGCCCTGCGGGTACTGTCGCGAGAGCTCGACGATCCCGGTCGCGACGCTCTCGAGAAACTCGCGATCGTGCGTGACGACCACGCTCGTGAACGGACCCGCGTTCAGCACGCCCTCGAGCCACTCGATCCCCTCAAGATCAAGGTGGTTCGTGGGCTCATCGAGCAGGAGCACATCGGGCTGCTTCACGAGCTCGCGCGCAATCGCGAGCCGCTTGCGCTGCCCGCCCGACAGGACCGCCGTCTCCAGATCATGGTCAGCAAAGCCGACACGATCGAGCACCATGCTCGCCGCGAGCTCGGCCTCGTGCTCGTCATGGAGGTGTGCCACCTCGCCGTTGGCCATCGCCTCCCGCAGCTCGTGCATGATCGCCGAGTGCAGCGTCGTCTCTTCAGGAAACGTGTCCTTCTGCTGCACATACGCAACGCGAACGCCCTTGCGAAGCTGCACCTCGCCCTGGTCGGCGTGCTCGGGGTCCGAGAGGATCTTGAGCAGCGTCGACTTGCCCGAGCCGTTGGGCCCGATCAGCGCGAGGCGTTGCCCATCAGAGATCGTGAGCCCAACACTCGCGAAGAGCGCGCGGGTCCCGAAGGTCTTGGAGAGATTGCGTGCAGAAAGAAGTACACCCATGCGGCGGCAACCGTAGCGTCCTGATCAGGCCGACACCGGAATCAGATTTCAACACTGAGAACACGCAGGAAAGGCACGGAGCGGAAGAGACGGAGCGGAAGATAGAACACGGAGAAGAGCGCAGGCCGCGGAGGGTTTGACCATTTGACCACTCTGCCCTTCGGCCCACCGAGTGTTGATGCCCGCCTTTGCTCGCCCTTCTAGAATGTCCACATGCCATCATTCGACATCGTTTCACGGTTCAACTTCTCCGAGCTGGACAACGCGATCAACAACACGAAGAAGGCCGTCACTGCGCGGTTTGACTTCCGTGGCTCGCCCATCGAGATCACCGTGGATCAGAAGGAGAAGAAGCTGAAGATGCTCGCCGACGACGCCTCGAAGATCAGGGGCCTGGCTGAGATGTTCGAGTCCGCCGCGAGCCGGCGTGGGCTTGACCTCAAGAGCTTTGATTGGGGCGAGGTCGAGGACGCGCTCGCGGGCCGCTCCAAGCGCGAGGCCAAGATCCGCGACGGCATCGAGCAGGAGAAGGCCAAGTCGATCGTCAAGATGATCAAGGAGAGCAAGATCAAGGTCCAAGCCTCGATCCAGGGCGAAGAACTGCGCGTCACGGGCAAGCAGATCGACGACCTGCAGGCGGTGATGAAGCTTCTAAAGGAGTCGGACATGGACATCCCGCTGCAATACGTGAACATGAAAAGCTGAGCCGAAGCAGAAGTGGCGAAGTGGGGAAGGTGGAGAGTGTGGGAGTGGTGGCCAAGCCCCCCCCCCCCCCCCCCCCGAACAGGGGGGGGGTTTTGAAAGTGGCACGAAAGC
>JBBQGR010000031.1:0-13394 GCA_038323185.1 Phycisphaerales bacterium
GCTACATCGTTCCCATCGGCTTTGTGCTGATGATGGCGGTGCTGCTGGTGCCGATGCCGCCAGCGATGATGGACGTCTTGATCGTCCTGAACATCAGCCTCTCGCTGGTGATCCTGTTGACGACGATCTACATGGAGCGGCCGCTGGACTTCTCAGTCTTTCCATCGCTGCTGCTGGCGACGACGCTCTTCAGGCTGGTCCTGAACGTCGCGAGCACCCGGCTGATCCTGACCGCAGACGCGAGCACGCCCGAGGAGGCGGCATCGGTGGCGGGCCATGTCATCATGGCCTTTGGCAACTTTGTGGCAGGCGATTCGCTCTTTGTCGGTGTTGTGATCTTCCTCATCATGGTCATCATCCAGTTCCTGGTGATCACCAAGGGCGCGACACGAATCTCCGAGGTCGCGGCACGATTCACGCTGGATGCCATGCCCGGCAAGCAGATGGCCATCGATGCCGACCTCAACGCCGGCTCGATCAACGAGAAGGAAGCCAGTCGCCGTCGCGAAGAGATCTCGCAAGAGGCCGACTTCTTCGGCGCGATGGACGGTGCCAGCAAGTTCGTGCGGGGCGACGCCATCGCCGGCCTCATCATCACCATGGTCAACGTTGTTGGCGGCTTTGCGGTTGGCATCCTCGTACGCGGCTGGGAGGTGGGCCAAACTGCGGATGTCTTCACTCGCCTCTCGATAGGCGATGGCCTCTCATCGCAGATTCCATCGTTCGTCATCGCGATCGCCTCGGCCCTCATCGTTACGCGCAGCGGCAGCAAGGAGCAGCTCGGCACCGAGCTTGCCGACCAGGTCTCGAGCCAGCCCAAGGGCCTGCTCATCACTGCGGTCTTTCTTGTGGTGATGGCGCTGACTCCGCTGCCGACCATTCCACTCCTCGTGACGGCGCTGGCGCTCGCGGGCGTGGCGCTCGCGATGCAAGCCGCGACACGTCGGGAGGTTGCCCAGAAGTCTGTCACCACCGCCGCTGCTGCGGCACCCAAGCCCGATCTCGCGCCACCGATCGAGCAGTTGCTCAAGGTCGATACGCTGGAGCTCGAGGTGGGGTATGGCCTTGTCCAGCTCGTGGATGTGTCGCAAGGTGGAGATCTTCTGGAGCGCATTGCCTCGGTGCGGCGTCAGCTCGCCGTCGAGCTTGGCCTGGTCATGCCTCCGGTGCGCATCCGCGACAACATGCAGCTTTCCTCGAGCGAGTATCGCGTCAAGATCCGCGGCAATGCCGTGGCGCAGGGGTTCGTCAGAACGGGGAAGCTCCTCGCGATGGACTCGGGGCTTGTCTCAGGACCGATCGATGGCGAGAAGACCAAAGAGCCCGCCTTCGGCCTGGACGCGTGGTGGATCGAGGCCAGCGCCCGCCCGCGCGCCGAGACGCTGAACTACACCGTGGTCGATCCGACCTCGGTCCTCGCGACGCACATCACCGAGATTGTTCGCAAGCACGCCGAGGAGCTGCTGACGCGCGACGAGGTGAGCAACCTGCTCGAGCAGGTTAAGCAGAAGAGCCCCAAGCTCGTGGAGGAGGTCGTTCCGACGATCATCCGTGCCGCGGACTTGCAAAAGCTGCTCCAGAATCTCTTGCGCGAGCGAGTCCCGATCCGAGACCTTGAGGCGATCCTCGAAACTCTCGCGGACTGGGGCACCAAGACCAAGGACCTGGATGTTCTGACCGAGTACGTGCGTCATGCGCTGCGTCGCACGATCTGCCAGCAGTATGCCGGAGTCTCGCAAGAGTCTGGGAGAGCGAAGCTCCTCTGCGCCACGCTGGATCCGGCGCTCGAGGACCAGGTCAACGCGTACATCGACCGCGGCCCCGCGGGGACGGTGGTCAACATGCCCTCGCGCCTGGCGTCGCGTATCGCGGACCAGATCAAGTTTGCGTTGCAGCCGGTGATTGCGCGCGGCGCGAGTCCTGTGGTGATTGCCTCGCCCCAGGTTCGCTCGGTCGTGCGCCAGATTCTTGAGCCGCACGTGCCCGGGGTTGCGGTCCTGGGATACAACGAGGTGGTGGGGGGGCTTGATGTAGAATCGCTCGCGCTCGCGACGCTCCCGGCGGACGCGATGGCCGACGCGGCGTAGGGGCATTCCTCTCTAATGACACGGCGTGCGCTTCACTCATTGGAATCTCGCCACACGCTGGCAAATCCTGATACACTCCGCGCCGGACGAGCAGGACGCTCGCCACGACAGATCGAAAGGCCACGGAAGGCGTCATGAACCTCAAGACATTCTCGGGTGAGTCGATGGGTGAGGCACTCTCCCAGGTCAAGAGAGACCTGGGCAAGGATGCTGTCATTCTTCATACCCGCACCTATCGCGTCGGCGGTGTTCTCGGCGTCGGCGGCCGCCAGATGGTCGAGATCACCGCTTCGGATCAGGCCACATCGCGTGGCCCAACCATCCGCGATCGCGTGCCCGCGCGGACGCAAGCACTCGCCCCGACACTCGCCCCGTCACTTGCTCAGTCACGCGACCCGGCATCGATGCAGTCACAGGCCAGCGACCGCTTCCAGCCCGCCACCTTCACGCGCGCCAGCACCGTCGTCGGTGGGCCCATCGATCCGGCGCGACTGGCGGCCCAAGAGCCGGGCCGGACCGATCCGCAGCCATTCACCGGCGCGCGTCCCGCGTCCAAGATTTCGAATCTTGCCGTCAAGGTTGAGATGGCCCCCGCGTCTGAAGCCGCGGCGATGTCGCTGCGTGAGGAGCTTGATTCGATCAAGCGCCTGGTTGGGCAAGTGCTGGAGGTTGCGCGTCGTCCCGCCAGCCAGATCTTTGGCGATGCGGCGCGTATGGGCCTCGCCGCGGCACCGATCGTGGCTTCCGGCGGCCTTTCTGACCCGCTCTTTGCCCTTGATCAAAGGTTGCTTGATGAAGGGATTGATACCGCGTGCCGCGAGGCCGTGATCGGCGCGCTCCGAACATCGCTCGCGGCGAGCATTGCGCAGCCCGGATCGCCAGCACTCGCGCACGCCGCGGTTGGCGCGCTGGCACGTTTGATCCCTTGCGAGCCATGCGAGGATGCGGCTCGCGGCACACCGCCGCGCGTGGTCGCGCTGATCGGTCCCACTGGCGTCGGCAAGACGACGACCATCGCCAAGCTCGCGGCGTTTTCTCGGCTGCGCCGCGGCCAGCGCGTCGCGCTCATCACGGCCGACACGTACCGCATCGCCGCGGTGGAGCAGCTTCGGACGTACGCGGAGATCTTGGACATCCCGTTCAAGGTCGCGCTGACGCCCTCGGACATGGCATCGGCCCTCGCGAGCTTCGCCGATGCAGACCTGATCCTGATCGACACCGCGGGCCGTAGTCCGACGGACGCGGCCCGACTTGATGAGATGAACAGTTTTCTCAGTGTTGCCCGCCCGGACAAAACCCATCTCGTGCTCGCCGCGACGGCCAGCGCGACTGTCCTTCGCCGAATCGTTGAGCGGTTTGCCCTTCTCGCGCCCAACGCGTGCATCATCAGCAAACTGGACGAGTCGCCCACGGTTGGCCAGGCGATCGCCGCGGCCCGGTTTGCCTCGCTCCCGATCTCGTTTGTCACGATGGGGCAGGAAGTGCCAGACCATCTCGAAGCCGCTCGACCCGAGTTGCTCGCCCGCCGTATGCTGGGGCTCGACTCGTGAGGTGTTTAATCTATGGCAATTGTCCCGACCGGCCATCCCGAGCAGCTTGCGCCATCCGCTCCGCAGGAACGGACAACATGTGGTGAGGATCAGGCGTCGCGACTTCGCGCGATGGTGCAGTCGCTGCAAGGTCCTGGGGTATCAGTCTTTACCTACGCGGAGCGCATCTCGTCAAGCTCGGCCGCCGCGGTTCATGCGGCGCCTCAGCAGCGATTGGCCGAGTCGCGTCCAGCTTCGGCAGACGCAGCCTTTTCGGATCGTACACCCGCCGAACGTGCGGCATCGGGTCGCGATGTGCCGACGCGGCTGCTTCGCCACGCCACAACCGCCCCTGCGGCACCGGTAGTTCATTCGGCGCACTCGGTCCATCAGAGCTACACGCCGCAGGCAACTCCCATCATTCCACACCCCGACAAGTTTCCCGCGCCGCGCACGCGCCGCTGTCCCGTCGTCGCCATCACATCCGGGAAGGGCGGCGTTGGGAAGACCACGCTGTCGGTCAATCTTGCGATCGCGCTCAGCTCGCTCAAGCATCGGACCACACTTCTCGATGCGGATCTTGGTCTTGCAAACGCCGACGTTTTGTGCGGCATCAGCCCCACGACGCGCCTCGATGCGGCCGTCGAGGCTGGCTCGCGCGGCCCGCGGGCTCTAACGCAGATCGGAATCGCAGCGCCCGGCGGCTTCACGCTGGTCCCCGGCTCGGTCGGCGTGGCTCGGATGGCGAATCTTCCCGAATCGCACCGCCGCCTGATCATCGAGGGGCTTGTCGGACTTGAACAGTCGAGCGACGCGGTGCTTATTGATACGGGCGCGGGCCTTTCGGATGGTGTGACGGCATTCGTCGCCGCGGCGGATGTCGCCGTGGTTGTGTGCACCCCTGAGCCGACCTCGATCGCCGATGCCTACGCGCTGATCAAGTGCGTCGCTCACGCCACGCGGCTTCGGCCCGCCTCCCGCCCGCGGTTCACGCTGATTGTGAATCAGGCTCACAGCGATAAGGAAGGCCACAGCGTTCACGCACGAGTGGCCGCAACCGCCAAGCGATTTCTGGGCATCGAACTTCCACTCCTTGCCATTCTCCCATCAGATCCTGAGGTGACGCGTTCGATCCGGGCGCGCAAGCCGCTGCTGATCTCGATGCCTTCGGCGCCCGCGGCGATCGCGATCGCGCAAGCCTCGCGCCAGTTGGCGCGATTCCTGCACCTCCCCGAACAGACTCCTGCGCAGCCCGTGCGCCGGGGCATGCTGGCCTCATTCCAGGGTTGGCTCGGGGCCCGATAAGCGACAATCGGTCCACGTATGGCACAGAATTCGCGTTCGGTCTCGAATCACGGCCGATCTTCCTGCGCCGACGAGAGTCGCAGGGGAAGTTTGCCGATGTCCGGCCCGGGAGCGGGCGTGGAAGTTCGAGGGAGTACGCCGATCCGTGGAACGTGAGAGCCGAATCATCGCAGCCTGTTTCGCCCTCGCGGCGTTCTCCGTGGCCACGGTTGCGGGCCTCGCGGCCGGGAATTCGCCGCTCAACATCCTTGTCAATTCAATCATTGCCATGTTGGTCTGTCACCTCGTAGGGACGTGCGCGGGCGCGCTGCTTGCGCACGCCGCGCGGCTGCACGTGGACGCCCAAAAGAGCCAGCACCCGACCATCGGCGACGCGAACGCGTCGGCCGGAGACGCCGCTTCTGCGGGTGAGTCAGGTGGAAGACATGTGTAAAACTTCCGCTTTACAACATTCTTGCGTCACCCCGCACTTGCACACGCCGTTAATTCGGTATACTCCCGCCACGCGTGCACCAAGGATGGTGATCGCGGGGCTACTAGAAAAGTCGGCTATTCAGGCCGATTGTTGAGCTAGGGTCCGAGCAGGGTCAAGGAGCCGACCATGTCCAGCCTGAAGGCGATGCGCGCCCGTCGTTCGAACAGCCGGTTCTCTGCACGCCACGCCGAGCCGTCAAACATCCCGACGGCCTACGACGGCATGCCGATGCTGGACGTCTGGACTGAGTACCAGAAGACCCAGGACGAGGGCATTCGGAACTTCCTCATGGAGAAGTTTCTCCACCTCGTTCGCTACAACGCCGAACGCATCCACACGCGCCTCCCCGACGAGGTCGACATCGAGGACCTGATGTCGGCGGGCCTCTTCGGGCTGATGGACGCCATCGACGCCTTCGACCTTGAGCGTAAGGTCAAGTTTGAGACGTACTGCGCCCCGCGAATCCGCGGCGCGATTCTTGATGAGCTTCGTTCGATGGATTGGGTGCCGCGCCTCGTCCGCCACCGCGCGGGCAAGGTCGAGCAGGCCCGCCAGGAGATCGAGAAGAAGACGGGCCGCCCGGCCTCCGAGGATGAGGTCTCGCGGATTCTGAACGTCTCGGGCGAGGAGTTCGACAAGATCACTCGCGACGGCAAGGCCGTCAGCACGCGATCGCTCACGCAGCGCTGCTTCACCGGCGACTCCGGCGGCGGGCGCGATGTGCGCGAGATCGATGTCATCAAGGATGAGACCCAGCTCAACCCCTTCAACGAGATTCAGCGTCGCGACCTGAAGGACCTGATCACCAAGGGCCTCAGCCGCGCCGAGCGGCTCATCATGATCCTCTACTACTACGAGGGCATGACGATGAAGGAGATCGGCTCGACGCTTGATCTCTCTGAGTCGCGCGTCTCGCAGATGCACAGCAGCATCCTGGCTCGCCTGAAAGCGCAGATGCAGCACCGCATGCGTGAGCTCGAGCCCGCGGAGTAGGGCTTCGTACCAGCGACGGAAGACCAAGATGTCGTGGCACTGCGGCGCAGTTCACTCCTGCTGCGCGGCGCTACCGTCGCCCGTGGTGACACACGAACCCGCACAACACGCTCCTTGCGCTGGTGATACAACCATCGCCACGGTCGCACTGGGCTCCAATCTCGGGGACCGCGCGGCACATCTCGCGGCCGCACTCGAGGCTCTGCGCTCGACGGCAGGGATCGAGATGATCGCCGCGTCGCCAGCGATTGAGACCGATCCGGTCGGGCTCGTGGCTCAGGATGCCTTTCTTAACGCGGCGGCGCTGATTCGCACGACCCTATCGCCACAACTGCTGCTAAATGTGCTGCTTCGAATCGAGCGGGAGCAGGGTCGCGTTCGCGACCAGCGTTGGGGGCCGCGAACGCTCGACCTCGATCTGATCACGTACGGCGATCTCGTGCTTGATGAGCCGGGCCTCACGCTGCCGCACCCGCGGCTGCGTGAGCGCCGGTTCGTGCTTGAGCCTCTCGCGATGATCGCGCCGGATCTGGAAGTGCCGCCCGACAGCGCACGCGTTCGGGACCTCCTCGAGCGACTCTGATCGCGCCGCGGCGGCGTGGCGTTGCCCTGAGTGGCGAGGCGGTTTCGGCTCGTGCTTCGCTTCGATCCCCAAGTCCACGATCCTCTCGAGGAGGCCCGAGATGATCGTGGCACTTGAACGTGGCACATCGGGAGAGGTTCCTAGGATCGGTGAATGGTCCGTCCGTTGCACTCCATCTTCGTCCGTGCAGTCTTCGTGCTCGGGTTGTGCGCTGGCACCGCGATGGCGCAGCCGGAGACGACGACCCAGCCGACGCCTGATGTGACGACGACCGATGAACCCGTGTCACCCGTGTCACCGGTTTCAACCGTGTCACCCGTGTCACCCGTGTCACCCGAAACGGCCACAGATCTTCTCCGGCGTGTGCGTGAGGTGTATGCAACAACCTCGTTCGCGCAGCGCGGAGCCATCACGCTCCAGGACCCTCAGGGTCGTTCGCTCACGAGCCCACTTGCTTTCTCCGTCAGGCGCACACCGGGCCAGCCACGTCCAATGCTCGCGCTGCGCCTTGGTCATGCGCTCCTCTTCTCGCTTGATTCCACGTCTCTTCGCGGCGTGCACCTTGCGAACTCGGGCCTCTTCCTCGATCGCGCCGTTGAGCCCGGTGAGTCGGTGCTCGCGGTGCTCGAGTCGGCGCTCCCGCCGCTGGCGGTTCCTCCGATCTGGTGGGCCATCGCGCCCGAAGAGGTTCCGCTCGATCGTGCGTTCTGGATGCTGCCCGGCCTGCGGTGGGACGCGCGTGTGCTAACGGCGCCGGGCGGCACGCTCGTCATCATGGGCCAGAGCGAGAGTGGTGCCGCGGAACTCACGATCGACGCGACAACCTTCCGCGTTGTGCGGCTGCTCGCGCTGATTGGATCACGCGAAGCGCCGACGCGCTTCACGCTTCGACTCGATCAGCCGCCCGAACCCGCGCGGCTCGCGTTTCCGCCCGTTGATGGGCGTGTGCGCGTCGCCACACTCGCGGACCTCAAGCCCCGACTGCCCGAGATTGGCGTCGGTTCGCGCTTGCCGAGCCTGGGGCTCATGGGCCAGGATCTTTCCGCGTGGTCGCTCGATTCGGCGCTTTTGCGGCCTGCGCCTCCTTCGCTGGTGGGCAAGATGGACCCGGCCCGCGGCGTAGTGATCCTCTTTGCGGCGGGGCCTGAGCTGGCGGACGCGACGAGACTTTCGGGTCCTGCCCGCAGCGCCCGCGCCGCCGCAGAGGCCGCTGAGGCACTTGCGCAGGAGTATCAGCGGCGCACGGTGCTGGGCGACTTTGGACTGCCGCTGGTAGCGACGATTTCTGTCGCGGTCGTGGAGGTTGGCGAGCTGGATCCCCAGGTCGTTAAGCGCGCGGGCGCGTCGTGGAATCCCGCGGCGGGCCAGGCCCCGCTCTGGACCACCGGCGGCCGCCAGTTGATGTCAAGAATCATCGCCGGCGCAAGTGCCATCGCGGTTGTCATCGACCATGAACAGCGCGTGCTGGGCACGATCTCGCTCGATGCGGGGCTCGAGCCCGAGGCGGTAGCGCAGGAGCTTCGGCGGCTTCTTGAGTCGCGGCGTTAGGCCGCGGCGAACTGCGGCACAATCTTGATTCAGCTCGCCTGAGCGCGCGGATGGGCGTTGTTGTATGCCTCTTGCACGCGCGTGGTGGTGAGATGCGTGTAGACCTGCGTCGTGGAGAGGCTCTGGTGGCCCAGCAGTTCCTGCACGCTGCGCAGGTCCGCGCCGTTGTCGAGGAGGTGGGTCGCGAAGCTGTGGCGCAGCGTGTGCGGGCTGATCGAGGGATCGAGCCCGACCTGCTTGAGGTACTTGTCGAGCTTGCGACGCACGCTACGGCTGGAGAGGCGGCCCCCGTGCTTGTTGACGAAGAGGGCCATGTTCGGCAGGCCGCCCATGAAGCGCGGTGCGAACTTCGGATCGCCCTTGACCATCTCGATGTAGCGGATGATGGACTGGATCGCGTGCGAGCCCAGCGGCACGATGCGTTCCTTGTTGCCCTTGCCCTTCACGCGCATCGACTCGCCGGGGAGGTCAAGGTCGGCCAGGTTGAGGCCAACGAGCTCGCTGACGCGGATGCCGGTGGAGTAGAGGGTTTCGAGCATCGCGCGATCACGCCGGCCGAGGACGTCGGCCTCGCCTGGTGCCGCGAGCAGACGCTCAACCTGATCGATCGTGATGGCCTTGGGAAGGCGCTTGCCCTGGCGCGGCGTGCGGATGGCGGTCATGGGATTGCCCCACGCCACGCCGCGGCGATCGGCCCACTTGTAGAACGAGCGGAGCGTCGCGATCTTGCGTGCCATGGTCGCGGTGGAGTACTGCTGGTCGCCCAGATGCGTCAGGAACTCGCGGATGACCTCGACGCTCCCGAGGCAGATGGCCTCTGTCGCGGTGCGCGGCTTGAAGGTCCCGAGGATGTCGCCGTTGCCGGGCGTGATCTGGGGCTTTGGTGGCGCGGCCTGCCCTGCGGCGCGCTCCCGCTGGCAGCGGTCCATCGCCTCGCGCTCCTCCGCGTCGGTCGTTTCGAGTGAGAGCTCGGTCCTGAGCCACTCAATAAACTGGCGAAGGTCAGCGCCGTAGCAGCGCGCGGTGTAGGGGCTGAAGTGGCGCTCGTCCCCGAGATAACGGGTGAACGCCTCGGTGATGGGTAGGATCGACATTCCAACACTCCTGATCGCGGCCGCTGATCGCCCCACCGGGGCCTGCGGCCTTGCGGGGTCCTGTTGTGCCCTCGAACGATTGCGGGCTTTGGGGACTATCGGTCCGAACTCGTACCCTCTGCACCCTCACTTACCCGGACCCTCGGCTTTTCCTGCATGGTGTTCCCGTTCGTGCCCGCCCGGGTTGCACCTTCTGCGCCAGCTGGGCTCGAACGGTTGCTGCCCGAGCTCTCGACGGCCGACCCTTGACCCGAGGCCCCGACCCGTATCCATTCGCTCCGCACGATCTCATCGACTATCCGATACGCGGCGAACTCGCTGTAGAGATCCATGCTTTCAAGATAACGTCTCCAGCCCAAAGCACTTGGGCCATTTTGTCGACCCTCGCCGAAGGCCTGTACATCAAGCAGGATGGAGTTGTTTTTGGAATCCAAGTGCTCAGAGACCAGAGCCAGCGGCCCGTCACCAAAGGAGGCGGGGCCGCGGGCATCGGTCGTCTGGGTGCTCACATCACGGGGTCCGAGCATGGGCCGCTGGCCAAGAGCTGCCCCGGGACGGGCGTAGAGCGCGACGCTCAGTCCAAGGACCGGCGTGTACGGATCCCAGGCCGTGATGGACCCAACGAGAATGCCATCAACACCGAGCACTTCCGCCAGCTTCCGAGCATCCGCGGGCGAACGTACCGAGTTCATTTCCAGGGCACGCATCGCGAGCAGTGTGCGGTTGAGCGGGACGCAGCGCACGCCCCGGACTTCCTCCACGGCCGCGACGAGCTTGTCGCCCATCGCTTCGCCGCTGACGGTCGTGACGCCCGATTCGTTGCGAAGAGGAGCGACAGCCCAGGTGATCTTGCCCGAGGCCGCGGCATATGGAGCCGCGAGGACACGCGGCATGACGAGCGGATCCTTGGGCTTGCCTGCGCAAGACGGAAGCACCGCACCGCCGCAGAGCAGCGCGAGCATTGCCAAGAGGCCTCCTCTCGCACGCGACGATGGTGGCCAGTTTGATCCGGCCAAAGCTGAGTTACTCATTGCTGATCACACTCCCAGTGGTCTGGTTATCGGCACTGGGGAGGCAAGATCAAAAAACAAGACGAGGCGGCCCAAACGAGCGCCGCCCCATCTTCGATTGTGTGGCCTCGAAAGCGATGCTCTCGGGCTGGAAAATCATGACTTGTGAGAACTCAGCGAGGCTCGATCAGAGCCTCGGACTCCTCACCGACGTTCGCGACTGGCATCTCTTCGGTCTGGTCCGCGGAGTTGGTGGGCTGGGGAAGATTGTTCGCGTTTCGATTGGCCGTTCGGGTCGAGCCGTTGGTCATGAGCATGGCGGCCTTGATCGAAGGTCCAAGGTCGAGCGACCAGACGCTGTCGCGGCCGTTTCGCCCGGAGACGAAGTAGAGTCGGCCTCCGCCGCCCCATGTCGGGCTGAGGTGCGAACCGTCGCCCTGAGTCAGGCGGACGCGTCCTTCGCCGCCGACGCTGATCATCCAGAGAGAAGAGTCGCCGCTCGCAGCGGCGGTGAAGTTGGCGGAGTTGGAGTTGCTGGGCCCGTCGTGGCTGGCGTTGGCTTCCGCGAAGACGATCCAGCCGCCGTCGGGGCTCCAGGTCGGGTTGATCAGGGCCTTCTCGGCGCTGCTCGCAATCTCGGTGGGGTTTCCGGCCTGACCGTCGGCGTAGTCGATGGTCCAGAGGCCGAAACTGCGGCGGCCGCGCTCGCGACCGAGCTGGAAAAGGATCTTGTCGCTCGCGTTCTCGCCCGTGCCGGGCGTTGGGCACCACTTGGGCAAGAGGCCAAAGCCGATGAAGTGTGAGACGGTGGCGTTGCCGGACTCGGCCACCCACATTTCCCAGCGTCCGCTGGAGGCCGAGCGGCGAGAGAAGACCAGCTCGGTGCCGTCGGAAGACCAAGAGGGATGGACGTCGTCGCCGGAATCGTTTGTGATCTGAACGGCCTGACCGCCGCTGATGGGCATGACGTAGATGTCCCAGCTGCCGGCGCGGTTGCTGGCAAAGGCGATGCGGTTTCCATCCGGAGAGATCGCGGGCATCGCGTCGTCGGCGGGGTCGCTGGTGAGCTGCGTCACGACCTTGGAGTCGGTGCGCTGGCTGTAGATGTCGCTGGTGGCGCGATGCTGCGTGCTGGCGAAGACGAGGCGCGATCCGTCCTTCGAGACGCAAGGATCAAAGTCCGCGCCCTCTTCGGCAAAGGTGACGCGCCGGACGTTGAGCGTCGTGCCGGGCAGGACCTCGGGCGAGCTGGCGAAGTTCGAGAATGTGGATGTTGTGCTTGGGAATGTGGTGTTTGCGAAGTTTGTGCTGGCGGCGGTGGGGCCTGGCGTGATCGGTGCGGATGCCGGTTCGAACGCTGGGACGTTCTGCGTGCGCGTCGTGGTGGTGCTTGAGGAGCATCCAACCAGCGCGGCAAGGCCCGCGGCGGAGAGCATGCTCAGCGTGAGGAGGGCGGCGGCATTCGCACGAGTGGAGCGAAATGAGGTGAGGCTGCGGCGCATGGCGAGGCTCCCGGGAGAGCCGCGCACGATCGTGCCAGCTCTTGCGAGGAGCATCGACGCTTCAGAAGTCGCGGATAAGTCGAGGTCGGCAAATCGGACCAAGCACCGAGGGCTCGGCCTGAACAGACAACCTGATCACGAGACCTGATGAGAGGACCTGATCACGTGTCCCACTCACCTGAGCGCTTCACTCGGCCTCAACGCGGACGACCGCCGGGCTTCCAGGCTCGCGAACCCAGCTCGTGTCCGGGCCTCGCCGGTCCTGGCAGGTGCGGAGGTGTGCCGCGTACTGCTGGAGCGCTCGGTCGGTGAACGAGAAGAGGAACTCGGTGGTGGCGCCGGGATTCAGCCCGAGCACCTCATCGAGCAGGTGCTGGCGGTGCGAAGGAGTCCGAGCCAGTTCTGAGCGAGAGCGGCCAGAACCGGTGCTCCAATCCAGGAGCGACTGAACTTTGAGCGTGAGCATGCGCATCGCCTCCGAGCGATCCTCCACAAGCGGGAAGACCGGAGTGGGAAGTGGTGGACCAGTTGGTGCCCTCCGGGCGATGATCTCGCGGCATCCTGCCACGCACTGAACGCACACGTACACGTCCAGTTTGGGAGATATCGGTCCCAGCGCGGCGACATCCGCAGGCGATAACATCCGCGGACGTTAGTCCGGCGAATCCTCTGGCCTCGGTACCTCCCGATGGCGGCATGGCCGCTTACGCTGCATTCCTTACACCACACCATGCACAACCCTATCGCTTCAAACCGACGCTTGCATCGATACCACCCGCCACAGGGGCCGCGACTGGGTCAGATTGGCGCTGGGGAGTTGCCTTGGGGCGTGGTGGTGCACCCGGGGTCAGGGCTGGTGTCGAATGCGCGGCGGGGTTTGAACCTTGTTGTTGCCGAGCCGCTGCCAGCGTTCGGGTTGGGGGAAGATTTTGATGCGATGCCGCCCTGGCTCCCTTCGGCCCGGGCGAACGTCGATGCGGCATTGCTCGAAATCGAAGCGGAGAATCCCGACGCGAGCCTGGTTCTTTGGCCGCACGCCGCGGGAGCGATCTCGGATGCGCCGTCGCTGCGGACGTTTCTGCGGTCGCGGGGCGTTTCGGCTGGTGGTCGCTGGCGATTTGTGTATGACGCCGCGGCGCTGCTGACGCTTGCGATGCGTGAGAACGTGGAAGACCATCTTGTGCGATGGTCCGAGGTTTTGCTGACGCATCCGGATCTGGCGGCGGTGGTGGTATGCGAGCACTCACCGATGGCGGCGGTGGGGGAGG
>JBBQGR010000032.1:0-13313 GCA_038323185.1 Phycisphaerales bacterium
AAACTCGCCACCCTCCGCCGCTTCTTCGACCTCATGCGAACCCAGCGCGACGACCGCTACGCCATCTACCAGATCAACCGACGCGTCTCCTGGTTCGCAAAGCGCCTCCAACGCGACCTCGGCAACGGCAAGCTCGAGAGCATCAAGCCCTTCAAAGAAGCCATGCGAAACGTCAAGGACGCCAACCTCGTCCACGAAATCTTGGACCGCTTCGCCGCCGGCGAACTCCGAGGCGGCCACGAAGAACCTGCCGAAGCACTCGCGTGAAAGATGGAGAGGTTCAACACGGAGACAGAACAGAGACTGGAGACTGAGCAATGGGGCGGAACAAGGCGAACGCGGAGACGCGGAGAAGGGCGGAGACGTTTTTGCCTTTCTGCTGACCCACTCCCTCCTTCTTTTGCGTGTCCAACTTCTGTGCTCTTCGTATTACAATCTTTTCTTCCTTACAGGCGCGAAGCCGCCAAACTCGCAAGCTCGCTCCGCTCGCTCTTGGTCAGCGTCACGTGCGCGTAGAGCCTGACGCCCTTCATCTTCTCGATCGCGTACGCCAGCCCATTGCTCGACTGATCCAGATACGGATTGTCGATCTGCTGGATGTCGCCCGTCAGGATCAGCTTCGTCCCGTCGCCCACGCGGCTCGCGATCGTTTTCACCTCGTGCGGCGACAGATTCTGTGCCTCATCAACGATCATGAACTGGTGCGGGATGCTGCGCCCTCTGATGTACGTCAGCGGCTCGAGCACCAGCTTCCCATCGGCCATCAGCTTCTGGATGCGCTGCTCGCTGCTGAACCCTTCCGGCGCCTGGATCGGCGAGCCGCGCGTGCTCATGAGGTACGAGAGGTTGGGGGGGATCGGCTGCATCCACGCCGCGAGCTTCTCGTCCTTGTCGCCGGGCAGCGACAAGATGTCGCGCCCCATCGGCATGATGGGCCGCGCCACCAGCAGCTTGTCGTAGCGTTGCTCACCAAAGACCTTGCTCATCCCCGCCGCCAGCGCCAGCAGCGTCTTGCCCGTGCCCGCGCTGCCGAGCAGCGTGACGAGCTTGATGTCCTCATCGAGCAGCACATCCATCGCCATCGTCTGCTGCACATTGCGCGCCATCACGCCGAACACGGCCTTGCGAGGCCCGGTCACCGGGATCACATGATCCGTGTCCGCCAGGCGCCGCCCGAGCCCCGTGTGATGCTCATCGCTCTGATCGCGCAGCACCACGAACTGGTTCGAGCTTAGCTCGCGCGTGTACGTGTGCCCCTCCGCGGTCGTTGCTTGCAGCGCCGTTGTGAGCCGCGAGACTTCGAGCAGGCGATCGCGATACAGCTCATCGATCAGGCCGCCCTCAACATCGGCCGTGACAAAGCCCGTGTACAAGCGGTCCGCATCGACGCGCTGGTTCTCAAAGTCCTCGGTCTTGATGCCCAGCGAATCGCTCTTGATGCGCGCCGACAAGTCCTTCGTGACAAACACCGCGCGTACACCCTGCTGCGTCAGGTGCCACGCCACCGCGATGATCGCGTTGTCCGGCGCGTCCTCACGGATCGCCGCGGGCCGCTCATAGTTCGTCACATCAATCCGGATCGTGCCCGTCCGCCCGCCCGGCCCCGCCGATCTCGCGGCGTTGGGCTGCATCGGAAGCAGGCCCCAGTCCACTCCCTTCGTCAGCGAACCGATCGCGCGAAGCCGGTCCAGATGCCGGATGCACGCTCGCGCGTTGCGCCCAAGGTCATCGTCCTTGCGCTTCATCTTGTCCAGCTCTTCGATCACCATGAACGGGATCACAACGTGGTTGTCCTGGAAGACAAAGACCGCGTCGGGGTTGTGGAGCAGGATGTTCGTGTCGAGGACGAATGTCTTGACCTCGGTGTCTTCGCCCGCGTGAGCCGCAGCCTGCGGCGTGGGCTGAGCCGGGGTCGGTGCCGATCGGGCCGCGACGCCGCGCTCAAGGTCGCGTGCTGTCAGGCGGCCAGCCGCGGCAACCCGATCGCGCGGTTCCGCGGGATTTGTGGTGCTGCTCGTTGATGCTGGTCCACCTCGTGACGAACTCGATGTTGAACTCATTGTCATAGCGCTTCCCGCTTCCGTGCGCAGGTCCGGGGCTTGCGGTTCCACCGCGATGAACAAAGACCCACCGGACACTCTCTCAGAGACCACTTCAGCAGCGTATCGAAAACACGGATCGAGCGAGTCCGGGAGGCAACTCCACACAGGAACTTCGGTTCTCAGGGCCGCCGAGTTCAAGAAGCCTTCACACCCGGTGGGCAGTTGCTGTCGGTTGTGGCCTGCTCCACGCCCCCGCGGCCTCCATCCGGATGCCGAATACACTGGGGCCAGCATGGCACGCGCCCCAATATCATCGCTCGCGACCCGCCACCTCCTGGGCCTGCAGGGGATGACAGCGCCGGAACTCTGCGAGTTTCTGCACGCGACACGGGAGCTCGATACAAGCTCAACGGATGTGGCGCGAACGCTTGAAGGCCGGTCCATCGCAAATCTCTTCTTCGAGGACTCAACGCGAACGCGTGGCTCCTTCTCTGTCGCCGCGGCGCGGCTGGGCGCGAGCGTCGTTGATCTCCTGGGCTCCACGCTCTCCATCAGCAAGGGCGAGACACTCATCGACACCGCGTGCAACGTGGAAGCGATGGGCGTCTCGGCGCTGATCGTTCGCGCGAGGCAAGCTGGCTCATCGCGCATGATCTCGCGCGCCGTGCGCATCCCGGTCATCAACGCGGGCGACGGTAAGCACGAGCATCCAACGCAGGGCCTCCTCGATATCTTCACGCTCGCCGAAGCGCATGGCAGGCTCGAGGACTTTTCGTTGAAGGGCCTCACCGTTGCGATCGTCGGCGACGTTGCGAGCTCGCGCGTCGCACGATCGAACATCGCTGGCATGCGAACACTCGGCGCGACGGTCGTGTGCGTCGGCCCGCCCGGCATGGCGCCAAAGAGCTTCGAGTCGCTCGGGTGCAAGGTTGCGCACGAGCTTGACCCGATCCTGCCCAAGGCCGATGCCGTCATGATGCTGCGTATCCAGTTCGAGCGGCACGGCGAGAGCGCCAACAACCCCGGCGCCGCGGGCAGCGGCGAGGCTGGCAAGAGCCTCACCATCGCGAGCGTGCGCGAGTTTCGCGAACGCTTCGGACTGACCGCCGCGCGAGCAGACCGCATGAAGCCCGGCGCCGTCGTGATGCACCCGGGTCCCATCAACCGCGGCATCGAGCTCGACGCGCAGGTCGCCGACGGCCCGCGAAGCCTCATCCTGCGCCAGGTCTCTGTCGGCGTGCTCGTGCGCATGGCGGTCTTGCGGGCGCTGGTGGGGGAGTGAGCGTGAAGTAGAGGATTCGTGCGCCTGACCAACGCACCGCGGCCGCAAGTGATCCGCAGGAGTTGACCATGCTTGATGGACCCTGCATCATCGATTTCAACCTCGACGACACACCCTCGTCGATGGTGGCCTTTCTCTCTCGCATCAGTCCCATCCTCCGCGACATGGATGCCGGTCTTCCAGTGTTGACCGAGCTGGACCTGCGCCGGTGCAAGTTCCTCGGACCTTCCGCTGTGTCCCTCATCGCCTCGATCCACCGCCACGCCTCGATGCGGGGGCAGGCTTGGAAAGTCCAAATGCCGGAAGGACCGGCGAAGCTCCTGGCCTTTTGTGAGTTCAGCGGACTTGGGTCCTTGCTGCACGGCACAGCCGCGCCACCAAGTGAACATCCTGACTCCGAAACGGCGCCACTCTTCTTCATCCAAGGCCCACCCGCCGGAGAGGCCGAGCGACTCGTGCGACTGGTCGCCCGTCACACCGAACTCTCGGAGAACAACGCCGAGTATCTGAGGATCGGCTTCAACGAAATAGTCCAGAACGTAGCGGACCACGGCCGCTCGCCGGTGGGCTGCGTTGCCTGTGCGCGCTTTGTCGCATCGCGGGGTCAAGTCATGGTGGCCATCGTCGACCGAGGGGTGGGCATTCCAACCAAGCTCAGATCCTCGCATCCCGAGATTCCCACCGCCGCCGAAGCGATGCGGCGTGTGCTCATGGGCGGCTGGTCCAGCAAATCTCGTCCCAACAATGCTGGCCAGGGAATCTCGAATCTCGCGCAGTTCTCTCGAATGCTGCGTGGCGGGCTGTGGATCATTTCCGAGTCCGCGTGGATCACGACACGCGATGGTGAACCACTTCGCGCGGGCGAGCCGCGTGGCTGGCGATTCGCCGGGACCGCAGTCTTCTTCACGCTTGGGGTCGCGGAGCCCCTCAGGCCTTCTGTGCCCTAAACTGCTGATGCATGTTGATCGAAGTCTCCACAATCTACGATCCCACGCAGCCTGTCGAGACAATCGGCATGGCGGTGGCCAACCGCATCGTTGACGCACTCCAGAGCGTGCCGCAGGACGAGAGCGTTCGCGTCTCGCTCGCGGGTGTGAGGGGCGCGGGCTCCAGCTTCTACAACGTGGTGCTTCGCGGCGTCGAGAAGTGGATAGGAATGCAGGCACTGGAGACGCGGGTTCGATTCGAGTTTGACCTGAAGCCCCAGGAGTTTGTTTTCGGCCAGTCGTTGCGCGCACTCCGGGCCGAGCGACGCTCCTCGGGCTCTCGCTCCTGAGTCGTTCCCAGTCCGGCCCTGGCCCTGAGTACACTCGTCCCCTATGACCCCCGCGCCTTCCGAAGAGCACCGTCTGATCACCGACACCGATGATGGGCTTTTGCTCATCATCTCGGGGCCCTCGGGCGTTGGGAAGACCACGATCACGCGCGGCGTTGAACGATCCATCCCGGGCTCGGCGTTTTCCGTCTCGTGCACCACGCGAGCCAAGACTCTGGCGGATGTTGAGGGCGTTGATTACCACTTTGTCTCTGATGATGAGTTCGAGCGGATGAAGGCCGCGGGCGAGTTCATCGAGACGGCTGGCGTCTACGGAAAGAAGTACGCGACGCCCAAGGCGTGGGTCTTTGAGCAGCTCAAGCGCGGGCGGCTTGTGATCCTCGAGATTGATGTGCAGGGCGCGGTGCAGGTGAAGCGGCATGTGCCCGGCGCATTCTCGATCTTCATTGTGCCGCCGACCGAAGAGGAACTTCTGCGTCGGCTTCGTGATCGCAAGCGTGAGGAGCACGAACAGATCCAGAAGCGGTTTGCGCAGGCGAAGGCCGAGATGGAGTCGGCCCGAGCCAGCGGCGTGTACGACCTCTTCGTTGTCAACGACACGATCGACGATTCCATTCGGCGTGCCGTCGATATGGTCATCGCGGAGCGCGCACGCCGACACCGCGTTTGAGTTTCTCTCCTGCATCTCTCCCCCCTTCCCCCTTCGCTCTTCCCCCTCGCCGCATGCACCAACGACATCCGGAACGCGGCGATTAGAACTTGCGTCTCAGTCGCGCGGTCGGGATTCCGAGCTGGTCGCGGTACTTCGCGACGGTGCGGCGTGCGATTTCGATACCGCGGTCCTTCATCGCCGTGACGAGCTGCTCATCTGAGAGTGGCTTCGCGCGGTCCTCGGCGTCGATGACGCCCTTGAGCGCTTCCTTGATGGCGTCCCAGGCCATGTCGCTGCCGCCGTCGGTTGCGAGGCCGCCGCTGAAGAACTTTCGCAGCGCGACAACGCCGCGCGGCGTGAGAAGATACTTTTCCGCGACCGCGCGGCTGACTGTTGCGACGTGGATGCCGAGCTGCTCGGCGACGCCGGTCATCGGAAGTGGCCTTAGGGCCTGCGGCCCATAGTCAAAGAAGTCGCGCTGCGCATCGACGACGACCTTCACCACGCGCAGAAGCGTGTGGCGGCGCTGGCCGACGGCGTCCAGGAGCCACTGGGCGTTGCCGAGGTTGACCTTGATGAAGTCGCGGTCGTTCTTCGCGAGCGCCTTGTCCTTGGTCATCAGCGCGTACTGCTGGTTGATGCGCACGTTGGGGATTGCGCGATCGTTGAGGTACGCGACGTAGCGGTCCTGCGCTTCGTCGTACTCCACGATCGCGTCGGGAACGATCGGTCGCACTGCCTCTTCGACAAGGCGGCGCGCGGGCGCGAGCGAGAGGCGCTTGAGCAGCGTCATCGTCTCGCGCACCTGATTGATCGTGAGGCCCGATCGCTCCGCGACCCGCGGCAGGCGGTTCTGCGTGATGTCTTCCAGATGCTCGCCCACCAACCGCCGCGCGTGCGTGAATGACTCGGGTGGCCAGCCCGAATCTTCCTGATCTTCCATCGCGTCCAGCTGCAGGATGAGGCACTCGGCGTGCGTGCGCGCCGCGACTCCGGCGGGCTCGAGCAGCAGCTGCACCGCGCCGAGCACGTGCTCAAGCTCGGCGACCGTGGGCTTTCGATTCAGCCGTGGCAATCCAGCCGGTGGCTCCTGACCCAGGGGCGTGATCGGCGCGCGATCGGCGATTGTCGCGAGATCGGTGCGGATGTACCCGTCTTCCTCGATGAACGAGATGAGCAGCTCGCCGAGCGGACGGAGCTCGTGCTTGATGTCCACGAGCGACCACTGCCCGCGGAGCTGATCGTGCAGCGACGCGCCGCGCGCGGGGGCCGCGGCCATCGCGTCCATCTTTGCATCGCGGTCGCCGTCGCCGGTGCGCGTCTGCGAGCCGAAGTCCTCGTAGCGATCGCGCTCCTGGCGCTGGGGCGACTCGATCTCGGAGGCATGGTCCGAGCCGCCGCCACCACCATCGAAGGCGTTCTCGGCGGCGTCGGGATTGTCTGATTCGAAGCTCTCAAGGCGCTCGAAGTCGGCGGAGTTTTCGCCCTGGCCTTCCTCGCGCGCGATCGTGCCGCTGCCCTCGCCAAGGCCGGTCTCGGACGCGATGGCGGCGGCCTCGCCCGCGTCGAGGGAGCCGTCCGCGAGTTCGAGCGTGGGGTTGCTTTCGAGTTCCTGCTCGATGCGTTCTTCCAGCTCGGCGAGCGGCATCTGCAGGATCTCCATTGACTGGATCATCCTGGGTGCCAGCTTCATGTGCTGGCCGAGGCGCATGTTCTGGGAAGTCTCGAACCGCATCGTTGCTCCGCCCCTCGCACGCCTGGATCACACCTCGATCAATCCTCGATCACGCCTCTGATCATGCTTGGATCAGACTACCACGTTTGCTCGCACCATCGCGCGTCCACCGCTGCCGGCGATCTGCACTACTCGTCCTCGCTCTGCTCTACTCGTCCTCGCTCTGCTCTACGCGCCGGCGTCCGACGATTGCATCGGCGAGCACGGCCTTGTTCGCGTACTCCAGTTGCGAGCCGCTGGGGAGGCCTCGCGCCAGGCGCGTGACGGCGACGCGCTTGCCGCGGAGCGCCTCGCCCAGGTGAAGCGCGGTGCCGTCGCCCTCGAGCGTGGGGTTGAGTCCGAGGACAACTTCTTTGATCGGGACACCGCCGGGATTCTTGGAAGAATCCGCGACGCGCTCGAGCAGGCTTGCGATGGTGAGGACATCGGCACCGATTCCCTCGAGGGGGCTGAGCCGGCCCATGAGCACGTGGTAGAGACCTTTGTACATGCCGGTCTGCTCGAGCGCGAGAAGGTCCTTGGGCTGCTCGACGACGAGCACGATCTCGCGCTGGCGGGTCGGATCGGCGCAGATGCCGCAGAGCGCGCCATCGCAGAGGCTCCAGCAGACGCCGCAGTGCCGCACGGTGCGCTTGACATCCTCGACGGCCTTGGCGAGCGCCATCGCGGTTGCTTCGTCGCTCTTCAAGAGATAGAACGCGAGTCGCTCCGCGGAACGGCGGCCGATGCCCGGGAGCTTTGCGAGCTCGGCGATGAGCCGATCGACGGCGCTGGGGTATGCGCTTGCGCGCTTCGCAACTGGCGCGCTGGCGACATGCGCTGGAGGGGATGTGCGCGAGGCCCGCGGCGTTTCCGCATCGCCAGATGTCGCGCGAGAGGCCGCGCGTTGTGATTCGGTGGTGGTCGCAGTAACGCGTCCGTTCGACATGGATCATCCTACGCGAGGAGTGAGCGGGCTCTGGGGCGGGCTTCGAGGCTGCGCGCGTGCAGCGGGCGAGTGCGAGGCTGATTGCTGTTGCGGCGGGAGATGTGCGGGGCCGTGACGATGGTGTTCATCTGCATCGATTCGTGGTGCTGGTGGTTTGATGGTGCTTCGCGGGGGTGCGACTTCGCCGCTGCCGCCGGGCTTTTGACCCTCGCCGCTGCGCGGTGGGGGAGGTGCGATGGGGACGTTGGGTTGATGGGAGGCGTGAGGGGCACACGTGGCGCGGGGTTCTGGTGGTGGTGCGGCGACGGGGTCCTTCACTGCTGCATTCGGGTTTGTTGTGGGCGGAGTGGTGGCCGCGGAAGAGGCTGGTGATTTAGTGGCTTTGGGGTCGAGGAAGGTGCAGCGGCGGAGGATGCCTTCTGCGGCGCGGCGTGCGATCTCGTTGGTGTTGTTGGGGCGGTCTGTCATCGTGATGAACTTGAGGGTCACGATGGCGTCGTACGCGGCGAGGGTGAGCTGGAGCTTGGCGCGCTCTTCGTGGAGCTCGCGGAGTGTGGTGATGGTCTCGGCGATGTCGGGGCGCTTGGCCCAGGCTGCGATCTGGCGGAGGGAGATGTTGTGCTGGCGGGAGATTTCGGTGATGGGGTCGGTGGAGTCGAACCACGTGGCGAGAAGGGCTTGGTCGTCGAGGGCGAGTGGGGCGGGGGTGATTTTCGAGGTCGTTGCTCTGGTCATGCGCGTAGTTTGGCGCGTGGTTGGTGGGGTTCAAGGGAAATCGTGCGATGGACAGTGTCTTTGCGCACAGGGGTGGTTGGAGGGGCGAGATTGTTTGAGAAGGCACTAGGCACTTGGCACTTGGCACTGGGACTGGGCGTTGGGGAGACGAATTGAGAGAGGGAGGGGAGGGAAGACACCGGCCGGGGGGCCGGTGCTACTTGCGCTGGTCATCTCGGGTATCGTCTCGATCCTGATGCCGATGCCGCGTGTGCTTCGATCTTCGCTCTGGCAGGCCGCCCTTATTGTGGGGATCGGTTTGCTGATCAATCTGCCTTGGCTGGGGCACTCTGGCCTTGCGGCGAGCGAGGGGCTTCGGGCGATACCGGCTTGGCGGGCCATCGAAGTTGCGAGCGGGCCCGCGACGTTTTCTGATCGTTGGCTTGTGACGCGGCTCTTTGAGCAGCCTTACTTGCGGAAGCCGCCGGGGATGGTTTGGGCGATTGCGCTTGCCTCATCGGTGCTTGGGCCGAGCGAGTTTGCGGCGCGGCTTGTGTCGGCGATTGCGACCGTGCTGAGTGCGCTGCTGGCGTGGTGGTTTGCGCGGCGGTGGTTTGGCGACGGCGTGGGGCTGATGTCGGGGTTGCTGCTGCTGCTGACGCCGGTGCTCTGGATGCCTGCGCGATCGGCGGAGATCGAGGCGCTGCACAATCTGTTCGCGATGGCTTCGTGCCTGCTGATCCTGGATCAGACGCTTGCTCGCGCGCGTGGGCCGATCGAGGCGTTTGAGCAGGGGCGTGAGGTGCGGGCGTTGCCGCCGCTGGTTGGGGCGGCGGCGCTGAGGGTGATGTCGGGCGCGATGCTGCTGACGAAGGGTCCTGCGGCGGTTCCGTTCCTGCTGTGCACGCTGGTCGCGGCGGCGCTGGCCTCGCGCGATCGGCGCGTGCTGCTGGTTGTTTCGGTGTGGGGCGGGTTGCTGCTGGGCGCGGCGGTCTTTGCGATGTATCTCTTGGCGGTGCGTGCGGCGGTTGCGCGGCTTGGGATCGTGGCTGTGACGCAGGAGCCAAGTGAGTTTCTTTGGCGGCGTGACCGCATCGGCGGCATCTTCTTGCTGCCTGTCTCGTCGCTGGTCGCGGCGTTTCCCGCTTCCATGGCAGTGCCAGCACTGGTGTGGTGGTGGCTTGCGCGGCTGCCCGGTGCCTCGCGGCGCGCGGGGCGACTTGGCGCGGCGATCGGGCTTGCATTCGTGCTTTCCGCGCTGGTCTTCACGGTGATGGGTGTTGGCAATTCGCGCTACATGCTGCCGGCGGTGCCGCTGCTGCCCATCGGGGCGGCGTACGCGGCGGCGTTTCTGTTGCGCTCGGCTGATCGGGCGGATGTGCGCGTTGCGCGGCTGCTGCGGCTGCGCCAGCCGCGCGTGTGGCTAGTGGTGTTGCTTGCTTGTGCGTTGGCGCACGCCGCGTGGCTGGAGGTGCGGCGTGAGGAACGCACGAGCGGACGCGCGGCGGGGATCGAGTTGGCGGGGGTGCTGCCGGATGGCGCGACGTTGGTGGCCGATCAGTCAATTGATACGAGGCCTGAAGTCTTCTGGTACGCGCAGCAAGAGGCGGCGCGGATGGGGCGGAGCGTGCGGGTGATCTGGCGGCCGGTGTCGATCTATGGGATGAAGCTGCCTAAGCCGGGGACGTATGTCGCGATACGCGATGATGACCGCGACGAGTTTGGCCGCGAGCTGGCGGAGTTTGAGCTCGGGGTGGCAGAGCTCAATCGCGCGCGCGCAGCGCCTGATGGCGTCGCAGTTTCGCAGTTGGAGCACGTCTTCTCCACGACGGTGCATGTCTTTGGGCTGCGAGTTTTTAGGATTCCTTAAGCACGTACGCACTACGAATTGAGCGACCCATAGTGCCAATTCTTCGAATCGGGAGCGATACCTTGCGTGTGCGGATACGGAGGGTGGTTGGATGAGGGGAATCTTGGCGTGATCAGAGCGTGATCTTTGCGAAAAGAAGACTCAAAAGGCTTGTAGAACGGCCTGTGTTTTCGTAGGCTTGTCTCTCAGGCGCAGCAAGAAACCCGGTGAGCCCTGCTCCCGGATAACCGACGACGGCAGTCCTTGGAAGAGAGGGGCTGCCGTCGATCGTTTTTGGACTTGGCGCGGGCTTGGCGTGATCGGGCGATTGCCGCGAGACTGGCCGGGAAAGACGCGGGCCATCCGGAATGGATCGGAACCTGCCGGGCACGATGCCGGTACCATCCCGCGAACATGCCCATCTTCCTTCGCTGGCTACTTCGGCTCGGTCCCATCAATCCCATCGCCGTTCGCCTTGTGCAGAACGGTTCGAGGCGGTCGCGCCACCTCTACATTCGCGCGACGTACCTTGCGGTGCTGATCGTGGTGCTGCTCTGGTCGCTGCTGCTGACGACGACGAGTGCGCCGGGGTATCGCGAGTTGGCGGCGGGCGGTGCGCAGAGTTTTACGTGGATCGCGTATCTCCAGGTCCTGCTCATCTGCATCCTTGCGCCGGTCTTCATGGGCGGGGCCATTGCGCAGGAGGCAAATCCGCGGACGTGGGAGGTCTTGCTCACGACGCCGATGAGCGCGACGGAGATTGTGCTGGGGAACCTGTTTGGGCGGCTCTTCTTTGTGCTCGCGCTGCTGGCGGCGAGCCTGCCGCTGTTTGCGCTGACGCAGTACTTTGGCGGCGTTCCGTATCAGGCGGTCTTCACGAGCTATCTGGTGGCAGGATGCGCGGCACTATTGGTGGGGGCGATTGCGATCTCGCTGTCGGTCTCGCGGCTGGTGGGGAAGCGGGCGTTCTTTGTCTTCTATGTGGCGGTGGTGTCGTATCTCGCGGTGACGCTGGCTGTGGACTTTGGGCTGAGGCAGGCGGGCCGCGGGGCGGCGGGTGGGCAGGGCGTGACGTTCATGACGGCGCTGAACCCGTTTCTGGCGCTGAACGCGCTGGTGAATCCTTCGACGTATCCGCGTGCGCCCGAGGGGAGCACGACGGGGCTGTCGCGGTGGCTGCTTGAGATTCCGGTGACGACGTGGTGCGTGGGCAGCGCGCTCTTGTCGTTCCTTTTCGTGTTCCTCTCGACGTTCACGGTGCGGATGGGGGGGCTGAGCATGCTTGGCTCGGACTCTGGCGGGGTGCCGTGGTACAGGCGACTGGTTGGCGCTTCGAAGGCTGGAGAGCATCGCGCGCCCAAGACGGTGGGGAAGAATCCGATCGCGTGGCGCGAGGCCGCGAGCCGGAACTCGACGCCATCGAAGATCGCGGCCCGCTGGGCCTTTTATCTGTCGGGGATGGGATGGGGCTTCCTGCTTGTGTATCTGCTGCACACGGGCTCGTTCAGCCCGACGACGTTCCAGCAGTCGCTGGCGGCGACGCTGTGGGCGGAGCTTGTGGTGATTGCGCTGGTGGCGGTGAACACGGCGGCGACGGCGATCAGCAAGGAGCGCGAGGATGGGACGCTGGATCTGCTGCTGACGACGCCTCTGACGGCGTCGGCGTACATCTGGGGGAAGCTGAGTGGATTGGTGGCGTACTTGCTGCCGCTGATTGCGGTGCCGATCCTGACGCTGGGGATCGCGGCGGTGTATGTGGTGGCGGGCGGGTTTGGGAATGGCGCGGCGGCGGAGGTTCCGATGGCCGTGAATGGCGCGGGCGGCGCGGTGGTGCTCGTGCCGGTGGTGCTGCCCGAGTCGGCGCTGGTGGCGCCGCTGGTGTTCGTGCCGTTCATGGCCTTCTGCGTGATGATCGGTTTGCAGTGGTCGATCAAGAGCAAGGGGACGCTGGCGAGCGTGGTGGGGACGGTTGGAGTTGTGGGCGCGGTGGGCGCGGTGGTTGGGCTTTGCGCCTGGAACGCGACGCAGTCGATTGCGCTGGTGGGGCCGATGCTGGCGGGGCTGTCGCCAGCGGCGTTCGTGCAGGCGACGATTTTTCCCGAGGCGGCGATGTCGAGCACGCTCTCGACGAATGGGCTGCTGGCGGCGCGGTTCTCGCTGATGTTCGGGTCGCTGATCGCGGCGGGCGTCTACGCTGGAATCTGCTACGGCATCCACAGCAACATGGTGCGCACGTTTGACATGACCGTGAGGAAGCTCGCCGGCACGCGCTAGAACCGCGTCCGTGAGAGAGGCGACAACATCGAATGCAGTTCCGTGTGATTTCCATCGGCGCCTCGGCCTCTCACGCACTCTGGAACGAGCGTGAGGCTGTGCGCACGGGGCACGCGACCACGACGCTCATCCAGAGTGGTGATCGCACGATCCTGGTTGATCCGGGCCTGCCCGCTCCGGTGCTTGGCGCGCGCCTGAACGAGCGCAGCGGCAAGCGGCTGGCGGATGTGACGGATGTCTTTCTCACGAGCTTCCATCCTGACACGCGTCGCGCGCTCGCGGAGTTGCAGCACGCGCGATGGCTGATCTCGAGCGAGGAGCGCGAGAGTGTGGGCGGGGCGATCGGCGCGCAGATCAGGCACATTCTCGAGTCGGGTGCGCATCGCGAGGAGGGTGGCGCGAGCCTGCTTGAGCTTCTGAAGAACGACATCGCGCTCCTGCAGCGATGCGAGGTCGCGCCCGACACGATCGCGGAGCGCGTTGATCTATTTCCGTTGCCGGGCGTGACGCCGGGATTGAGCGGGCTGCTGCTGGAGGGCGAGCGCTTCACGACGGTGATCT
>JBBQGR010000033.1:0-13135 GCA_038323185.1 Phycisphaerales bacterium
GGTTCAGTTCGGTTCCCGCCCCGATCAACTACGAGGTCCGGATCCAGCGGCTGAACGCGCTCGGCGAGGCGCAGTTCCAGCCCGAGGGCCTGCTCGTCAGCGACAACAACTCTCAGACCTCGACCGCTGGCGACTGGGACCTTCGCATCGACAGTGCTGGCAACGCGCTGCTGATCTTCAACGACATCCGTGGCGGCACCGACCGCGAGATCTCGGCCTATCGCATCGCGCTCGACGGTACCATGCTGTGGGGTGCCAACGGCGTGCAACTCACCAGCAACACCGTCGATGAGTTCGACGCACGCATCTGCCAGACGACCGACCGCAACTTCATCGCCGCGTGGTCGCGAAGCAACTCGGGCACGACGCCTCCCCGCGGCCTCATCATGCAGCGCCTCGATGCCGACGGCAACCGCCTGCTCGCGCCCGAGGGCGTGCTCATCGCGGGCTCGGGAGTCGGCGGCGCTGGCGCGTCCGACGGCCCCGGCTTCTTCCAGATGGTCTCGAGCCTGAGCGGCACCGTCATCATCTCGTATCTCAAGGACACGCGTTCTTTCTCCAGCCCGCGCCACCCCACCATCCAGCGTTACGACAGCAACGGCGTGGGCCTCTGGACTTCGGGCAACGCCATCACGCTCTTCGCGTCGGCCGTGCCGATCGCGTACTACATGAACCTTGTCTCTGATGGCGCAGGCGGCGCGGTCGTGACGTGGCACGACAACCGCGCGGGCGGCTCGGGCTTTGACAGCTGGGTCCAGAAGGTCGACTTCGGCGGCATCCAGCAGTTCGCACTCGGCGGCGTTGCCGTTTCCACCAACAACGCTCGCTTCCACGTCGGGCCCACCGCTGGCGTCATCGGGCCTGGCGGCGAGATCTACGTTTTCTGGAGCGAGCGCACCACCAGCCAGGGAACCCGCGGCCTTTACGCACAGAAGATCACCACGGGCGGCACCCGCGCCTGGGGCAATGGCGGCATCGAGCTCACTTCCTTCGACACCGTCATCGAGGACTTCATGCGCGGCATGCCAGTTGAGCCCGGCCAGCCCGGCGCCATCTGCGTCTTCAAGAGCACGCCAACAGGCTCCACGCAGGACACCGTGCTCGCCATCCGCGTTGATGGCGACGGAAATCCGGTCTGGGAGAGCGGCACGATCACGGTCTCGAACGTTCCGAGCAGCAAGGGCCGCTTCCCCACCGCCGCGCTCGTGGGTGGTGGCATCGCCTCGGTCTGGAGCGACAATCGCAGCGATTCCAACGACATTTACGCGCAGCGCATCACCCTCGCCGGCACGATCGGTCCCGGCACACCGCCGGGCTGCCCGGCCAACTACGACTTCAATCAGGACGAGAACGTCGACCTGACCGATGCGCAGCTCATGGCGCAGGTCTTCGTCGGCGCGATCTCTGCTGAGGCGGGCTGGCTCGATGGCGACATGAATGGCGATGAGAACGCAGACCTGACCGACGCGCAGCAGGTCGCGAGCTTCGTGGTGCTGGGTGACTGCCCGCTCTGAACTGGCGGCGGGCACTTATGGCCCCTCATCACGTCTCATCACGTCCTGATCACGATCGGAACATAACGCCGCGAACCGTGCTTTATACAGCGCCGTTCGCGGCGTTTTACACGTGGCAGATCTTAAAGGCCTTGCGCAGCGATTCTGCCGCGTCGCCGGTGGGCATGAACTCCTGTCCGAGGTAGCCGGTGAAGCCCCCCTTCGCGAGGGCGGCCGCGATGCCGCGGTAGTTGAGTTCCTGGCGATCATCAAGCTCGTTGCGACCCGGCACGCCCGCCGTGTGGAAATGGGCAATTGCGTTCATGTTCGCGCTGATCGTGCGGATGACGTCGCCTTCCATGATCTGCATGTGGTAGATGTCGTAGAGGAGCCTGAAGCGCGGGCTCGCCACCTGCTGCACCAGCTCAATGCCCCACGAGCTGCGGTCGCACATGTAGTCCTTGTGGTCGACCTTGCTGTTGAGCAGTTCCATCACGAGCGTGACGCCGAGCTTCTCGGCCAGCGGCGTGATGCGCCCGAGTCCCTGGGCGCAGTTGCGGAGCCCTTCACGATCATCGAGCCCGGCGCGATTGCCGGAGAAGACGATCTGGTTCGGGATTCCCGCCGCGGCGACCAGTGGAAGCCTTTCCTCAAGCTCCGCGATCATCGCGTCGTGATGCTCGATGCGGTTAAAGCCCTTACCGATGCTGTTGGACTTCACGTTGGTCGCGACGGCGCACGTCATGCCGTGGCGCTTGGGCACCTCCCACTCATCTGGACCCAGCAGCTCGACGGAGGAGTAACCGATCTCGCTCGCGAGCTTGCAGAGATCTTCGAGCGACATGCCGCCAAAGCACCAGCGGCAGACGGACTGGCGGAACTTGGCTGCTTTCGCATCGGTCTCGGGCTGCGCGGGCGTCTGCGGCTTTGTGTGGGCCGCAGCGTGCGACGAGGAGACGGTGGCGATGCCGCTGGCGGCCGCGGCGGCGATGAAGGTTCTGCGATTCACGAGTTGAGATCTCCTGCTCGGTTCTGATTTCATCACCACACGCGCCAACACGCAACCTGATGCTCGACCTCAGACCAGCGCCGTCTTCCCGGGAACTGCAACATCTGGTGTCGCGATCGAGCCCATCTGGGGCGTGCCGGGCATGAGGTCGAGCTTGGATTCCATCGCCTGCTGCCACGACACGGCCTTGCCCGTGTACGCCGACATTCGCCCCATGATCGCCATCAGCGTTGAATGCGCCACGCGCTCGGCCTCATTGAGGTACGTGCCTGTGCCCGCGATGCTCGCGATCAGGTCCTTGTGCTCCGTGACGTACGGATTCTCCTGCTTGCCCTCCCACTTCCACGCCTTTGGCCCCTCGATCTGCGCGCGGCCCGATGAGAGGATCGCGCGGCCCTTTGAGCCGTGGATCACTTCCTCAACCCTGTTCGCGCATCCATCGATCTGGCGGCAGTAGCTCGTGAACGAGCGGCCATCGGGCATCTCGTACTCGATGGCGAAGTGGTCAAAGACGTGCCCGTACTCGGGGCTCGTGCGAACCTGGCGCCCACCCATGCCCGCGCAGCGTGCGGGCGGCGCGCCCATCGCCCAGTGTGCAACATCGAGGTTGTGCATGTGCTGCTCGACGATGTGGTCGCCGCTGAGCCACGTGAAGTAGAGCCAGTTGCGAAGCTGCCACTCCATGTCCGACCACGCCTGCTCGCGCTTGTTCATCCAGAGCGAGCCCTGATTCCAGAAGACCGACGAGGAGACGACATCGCCGATGTCGCCGCCCTGGATGCGCTCCATGGCGCTGAGATAGCACTCCTCGTGCCGGCGCTGCGTGCCCGTCACGACCGAGAGCTTCTTCTCCTTGGCCTTCGACGCCGCGGCGAGGACGGTGCGAATTCCAGTCGCGTCAACCGCGACTGGCTTCTCCATGAAGACGTGCTTGCCCGCGTTGATCGCGGCCGCGAAGTGCGCGGGGCGGAAGCCCGGCGGCGTCGCGAGGATCACGACATCGCAGTCGGTCGCGAGCAGCGCCTTGAAGGCATCGAACCCAGTGAAGGTGCGCTCGGGTGTGACGGTGACGCGCGAGGCTATCTCCGCGCCGAGTTCCTTCAGGTTGCGAACGCACGACTCGGCGCGCTCGGGGAAGACGTCCGCGACGGCGAAGATCTCCGTGTCCGGTGAGGCTTCCAAGATGTCCGAGGCGGCGCCGCTGCCGCGACCGCCGCAGCCGATGACGCCGACGCGTAGGCGCGTGGCACCGCGGCGAGTTGGACCGAAAGCCAGCGCGGGACGCGTGATCACGCCAAGCATGCCCGTCGCGGCCAGGGCCGCGGTGGCACGCAGAATCTGGCGTCGCGAACTCGGAGGAAGCATCTCGTGTGAAAAGCTCATCAACAATCTCCTGGTCGAAGGTTGCCAGCATATCTGATTTCAATCGTCACGGAGCACTTTGAGGTGGCTTCCGCACACGTTCTTTGATGCGATCGGCTCCCTTGGCGACGCCCCTTCATCAGGGCAAACGCTCCCGGATCGGGACCAGTCGGACCTGCCGCAGGTTCATCAACGCCTTGGAGAACAGGCTCCCGGCGCTAACGCGAACGGTCACGGCGCCCGGCTGTGTCAGCGTGACCTTCCCGGGCGAGAAGACGACGTAGCTATCCCATGAGTCTGTCCGCGGAACCGGGCCCGTGAGACGCTGATCGTGCACCTCCACCAGCACTTCATGGCCCGACCGCTGGCTCGATCCAAGCAGCTCGACCCTGAAGGTTCCCGGCTTGTCGGCGCGGATGGTCCAGGAAGCGGAGGCGGCCTGGTTGGTCCAATGGCCTAGGTTGACGCCGCCCGCTCGCTCCTCGACCTTGGGTCCGAAGGGTGAGAGCGTTGCGTCCAGCGGGCCTAGAAGGAGGAGTCCGTCCTGCGTGGGCCTCACCGCCATCTCCTCAACGACGGCCAGCCCCTCAAGTTCGAGCTTGATGACGCTCGCGACCGGGTCGGGCGCATCGAGCGTTGCGGGGATTGTGATCTCGAGCCCTTCGGGCGTGAGCTTGGAGTCGAGCGGTGTGCCCAGATCAGGGCCAAGGCCAGTGCCAGGAGAAGCCAGGAGCGCGGCACGGACTGCTCGCGTACGCAGACCCGGAAGCACAAGTGTAGATGACGGCGCGCCATCGACGGCCTTCGGCCACGCGAAGACGTGGAGGTAGAGCGTCGTTCCCTTGGAGTCCGCGCGGGTCGTCACGCGTCCCCATCGAAGCGCGCGGAAGGGAGAGGCGGTGGTGCCGCGGATGGATTCGGCGTTGACCTCCATCCAGCGTCCCATCGCCGCGAGCCGCTCGAGTGAAGGTGCAGGAATCTCTCCCTCGGCGGTCGGGCCGACATTCAGCAGCAGATTGCCGCCCTTGCTCGCGATGTCGATGAGCGTGTGGAGGAGAGCCTTCTCGCTCTTCCAATCATGATCGTCGCTGCGGAAGCCCCATGTGTTGTTCATCGTGAGACAACTCTCCCAGTCCACGCCCGGCAGGCCGGTCGCGGGAACTTCCTGCTCCGGAGTTTCGAAGTCGCCCACGCCCTCGTAGGACGAAATGCCCGACATGCCCTGACGCGCCTTACCAAGGCGGTTGTTGACGATGATGTCGGGGCGTATCTCGCGCACGAAGGCCTCGATCTCCTTGCCGCGGGCCTCGGTCCACTCGGGCGTCCACTCGCCATCGAACCAGAGGACGCCGATGTTGCCGTAGTTGGTAAGAAGCTCGCGGAGCTGGGCCTTCATGTATTGCATGTACATCGGCACACGATCAAGGCCCGAGTCGTCGCGCCGGAAGTCGGGGTTGTGCCAGTCCCAGATGGAGTAGTAGAAGCAGAGCACGACGCCGTGACGCTCGCACGCGTGGGCGAGCTCGCGCAGCGGATCGCGACGCGTTGCGATCCCGAAGGGTGTGGCATCAACGATGTCGTACTTCGTAGCCTGCGAGCCGAACATGCAGAAGCCATCGTGGTGCTTGCTCGTGATGACAACGTATCGCGCGCCGGCGCCCTTGATGGCGCGGACCCACGCGTCCGCATCGTACTTGATCGGATTGAATCGCAGTGCGAGCGCTTCGTACTCGTGCGCGGGGATCGGAACGGTGTGCTGGATCCACTCCCCCACGCCCGGCGCGGCCTTCTCATTCCACGTTCCCGCGGGGAGCGCGTAAAGACCCCAGTGGATGAACACACCAAATCGCGCGTCGCGCCACCAGGCCATTCGCGCTTCGTGGGCAGCGCTCAAAGCATTCTCAGCGCTCGACGCGGCTTCGATCTCGACATCGCGCGATGCAGTCGCGTCCTTGGGCTGCGCGTGCGCCGGCATGCACGTTGCTACGCCCGCACACGCAACCGCCCGCGCTACCACGCGCAGGAGACGCGTTCGCGCGGGCGAGTGGGGTTCGCGCAAGGTCAGTTCAGGCAAGCCTCTGCCAGACAACCTTCTGAAAGAGGTGAACATCATGAGATCCTGAGCGTATCAGAACCCGTCGCGTAAGGTGGCAAGGGCGTCGCTGCGCTGGCAAGCCGCTTCGAAGTGCCTATTCTCACGATCGATGATCTCACACGCGTTTGAGGCGGGTTCACCGAGAACTTCGCCATGAACGAGCGTCAATTCCCACAAAAAGGTTCCAGGGTCGAGCGGAGGTATGAGTGCCGACAAAGTCCCCACTGATCATCGCGGCCAACCGCCTCCCCGCGCATCGCGTGGGCGACCGCAAGTCTTTCGTGTGGCGCAAGAGCCCCGGCGGACTTGTGAGCGCGATGGAGCCCGTGCTCGCTGAGCGCGGCGGCACATGGGTCGGTTGGGACGGAACCAGCGGGCGTGCGAGCCGCGGCTCGACACTTGGCGACATCTCGCTCGCGATGGTCGGACTTACCTCGGCCCAGATCGCCGGCTATTACGAAGGCTTCTCGAACGGCACGCTCTGGCCTTTGTATCACGACGCCATCCGCACGCCGCAGTTCCATCGGAGCTGGTGGGCCCACTACTGCGATGTCAACCAGCGCTTCGCCTCCGCGGTGCTTCGCCACGCGCGACGCGGTTCTACGGTCTGGATCCATGATTACCACCTGCAACTCGTTCCCGCAATGTTGAGGCATGCGAGGCCGGATCTCAAGATCGGATTCTTCCTGCATATTCCCTTTCCGCCCGAGGAGCTGTTCGCGTGGCTCCCTTGGCGTTCGGCGATCCTGCGCGGGCTGCTGGGTGCGGATCTGGTGTCGTTCCAGACCGAGGCGAACGCGCAGAACTTTTCTCGTGCCGCGCGCCGTGACGATCAGGCCGAGGGCACCGATCGCGAGCTGACGTGCAAGAACCGGCGCGTGCACGTCCGGTCTAATCCGATCTCGATCGACGCGGAAGACTTCGACCGCATCGCGCGGCTGCCGAGCGTGCGACGCAAGGCCCGCGAGATCCGCGAGCGTCTTGGCAATCGTCGCGTTATGCTCGGCGTTGATCGCCTCGACTACACCAAGGGGATTCCCAATCGTCTGCGCGCCTTCGAGGAACTGCTGCGGGAAAAGAGGCTCGGTGTCGATGACGCGGTGCTGCTGCAGATCGCGGTTCCAAGCCGCGAGGACGCCGCGGGCTATCCCGAAGTGCGCAGCGAGGTCGAGGAGACGGTCGGGCGGATCAACGGCACGTTCTCCGAGCCCGGCCGCGTGGCGGTGCACTACTTCCGGAGGTCGCTGGATCGCGAGGAGCTTGTGGCATATTACCTCGCGGCGGACGTGATGCTCGTGACGCCGCTGCGCGACGGGATGAACCTGGTGGCGAAGGAGTACGTTGCGTGCCGCGAGGATCTCGGGGGCGTGCTCGTGCTGAGCGAGTTTGCGGGTGCGTCGCGCGAGCTTCGCCGCGCATTGCTCGTCAACCCGCGCGACGTGGACGCGCTCAAGAACGTCATCATCGAGGCGCTCCACATGCGTGAGAAGGATCGGCGCATGCGTATGGCCGTGCTGCGCAGCCAGGTTCGGCGTCACGACGTCTTCCAATGGGCACAGACCTTCCTCGAGGCACTCGCCGAATGAACGATGATCTTCTCCAGCGTCTGGCAGAGCTCGCGTCGTCGCCGGTGCTGCTCGTCGCGAGCGACTTTGACGGCACGCTCGCTCCGATCGCAGAGCGCCCCGAGCTGGCGCGCGCAGACGTCGCGGCGTTGGACGTGATGCTTACTCTGGCACGCCTTGATCACACGCACGCGGCGATCATCTCCGGCCGCGGTCGTGATGAGCTCGCGCGGCTGTGCGCTAATCACGCGAATCACGCGGACCTCTGGCTCGTGGGCAGCCACGGCGCGGAGTTTCCGGGGTATCCGGTGCCGCCGTTTGATGCCGGGGATCTCTCGCGCGTGGCCGAGGCCTTTGAGCGTGCGCGTGATGCGCAGCTGGGGATCAGATCCGGTGTCGTCGTCGAGCGCAAGCCTGCGGGCGTTGCGTTCCACTATCGTCGCGTGCAGGCGGAACTCGCGGGCGCGGCACGCCAGTTGGCGCTTGATGTCGCAGCAAACTTTCCGGGTGCGCGGGCGATTGATGGTGACATGGTCGTTGAAGTGTGCCTGACACCCTCGACCAAGGCGACGGCACTGTCGCGGCTGCGCGAGACGGTCGGCGCGACCGCCGTGGTCTTCATCGGCGACGATACCACCGACGAGGACGCGATCAGGTCGCTTTGTATCCAGGATCTTGGCATCAAGGTCGGTGAGAGCGCGAGCGCGGCGAGAGCGCGCGTTGCGAGTGTTGGCGAGGTCCGCGCGGTGCTTGCTCGGCTTCTGGAACTTCGCACGCAGTGGCTGGCGTCGCGTCGGCTCGTGCCGCTCGAGCGGCTGTCGATCTTGTCCGACCAGCGCACCGCTGTTGTTGTGGATCCCGAGGGGCGCGTGGTGTGGCAGTGCCTGCCGCGGATTGATTCGCCGTCGATCTTCGGTGCGCTGCTGGGCGGGCCGGGCGCGGGCTCGTTTGACATAGGCCCCGCCGAGCAGGCCGCCGCGCCGACGCAGGCGTACGACCCCGACACGATGGTGCTCGTCACGAAGTGGAACTCGCTGAGCATGACGGACTATCTCGATTGCACGGGCGGACGCGCGTACCAGCGCGCCGGGCGAACCGACCTGATCCGCGTGATCGAGGGGACTGGGCGAGTGTGTGTGCGGTTTGCGCCGCGGCTGGACTTTGGACGCGCGGTGAGCCGTCTTCGCGTGATCGATGACGGTCTCGAGATCGATGGCGGGCCAGACCCGCTGGTGCTTCGCAGCCCCGGCGTGGCGTGGACGATTGTTGATGATGGTCCGCACCAGACGGCGCACGCCGAGATTGAGCTTGGCGACGCTTCGCTCGTGCTCGAATTGCGATGGGGCTCTGCGAATGCTGGCCCAAACATTCTCTCCGAGCCTTTCCGGCGCGAGCAGACGCGGCGGTTCTGGTCTGGCTGGGCGCGGTCGCTTCGCGTGCCGACACTGCACGCGGACGCGGTGCGGCGTTCGGCGCTGGTGATCAAGGCGATGTGCCACGGGCCGACGGGCGCAATCGTCGCTGCGGCGACGACGAGCCTGCCCGAGCATCTGGGCGGCGTGCGGAACTGGGACTACCGCTTCTGCTGGCCGCGCGATGCGGCACTGGGCGCGGCGGCGCTCGTGCGCGTGGGCAACACGGGTCACGCGATGCGACTCTTGGACTGGGTGCTTGGAGTTGTGGACCGATGCGAAACTCCGGACCGGCTGCGCCCGATCTACACGGTCGCGGGGCAGGAGCTTCCCGCGGAGGCGGAGATCAGCCACTTGCAGGGATATGGCCAGAGCCGTCCGGTGCGGCTGAGCAACGCCGCGGCGTTGCAGGTGCAACTGGACGTGTTCGGGCCGATCGTGGATCTGGTCGCGCTTCTCGCCGAGCGTGGGATGCCGATCTCGCCGGACCACCTGCGGCTGGTGAGCGCGATGGTGCGAGCGGTTGAGGCGCGGTGGAGCGAGCCCGATCACGGCATCTGGGAGATCCGCGCTGATCGTCGCCATCACGTGCACTCCAGGGTGATGTGCTGGATGACGGCCTCGCGCGCGGTGCAGGTGCAGCGCCACGTGCTGGGTCGCTCGGACGCGGCGTGGGAGCGGCTGGCGGAGGCGATCCGCGCTGACGTGCTCGAGCACGGATGGAGCGAGCGCGCGCAGTGCTTCTCATCGGCGTATGGGACGGACCTTGTCGACGCGGCAACGCTTTGGATCGGGCTCTCGGGCCTGGTTGCGCCGAACGATCCGAGATTTGTCGCGACCGTCGAGGCGGTGGAGCGGAACCTTGTGGAGGGTCCGGTCGTGCGCCGGTATCTCGAGCATGATGGGCTGCCGGGCGGCGAGGGTGGCATGCTGATCTGTGCGGGGTGGCTCGCAGAATCGCTGCATCTCATCGGGCGGAGTGACGATGCGCTGCGCATGCTGGAGCGGCTTGTCGGGCTGCTTGGTCCCACGGGGATTGCTCCAGAGCAGTACGACACGCGGCACGGGATTGCGCTGGGCAACATCGCGCAGGTCTACAGCCATCTCGCGATCATCAACGCGGCGGTGGCGCTGGACACGCCGGTAGCGTGATAGAGCCTGGATTCTGCACCGATCATGCGCCCTTCGCGAAGAGGGCGTCCATCTGCGTGCTGATCTGCGTGAGGCGTTCTTCGTTTCCGCCGCGGACTTCGGCGGTGGCCCAGAGGCCGCGCGGGTCAATTGAGTAGCCGACTTGGTCGAGAGCTTTCATGGTGCGGTCCCAGCCAGCGTCGCCCTCGCCGAGCTCGACATCGAAGCCCTTCCAGAGGCCCTCTTCGTCGCGCTTCTTGCGGGAGAAGTCCTTGATGTGGAGCTTGAAGATGCGCGAGCCGAGGGCGTCGATCCAGTGCTCGGGCCAGCCGAAGTTGATGACGTTGCCGATGTCAAAGTAGAACGAGGCGGCGGGCGAGTCGAGCTCGTCGATGTACTTCGCGGCCTCGAGCGGGCTGAGGAGGAAGCCGTTCCAGACGTTCTCGACGGCGATGGTGATCTCATTTTCCTGTGCCATCGGGAGGACTTCGCGGATGCTTTGCTGGGAGAGCTTGTAGCAGTCGGCGTAGGACATCGATGCGTTGACGACGCCGGGGACCAAGAGGATGCTGCTTGCCTTGAGCCGCGCGGCCGCGTAGACGCAGCTCTCCAGGGCCTTGATTGCCTCGGCGCGGACTTGCGCGTCGGGGTTGTTGAGATGAAGACGCCAGTGGACTGAGTTGACGACGCCGTGGACCTTGAGGCCGGACTTGTCTTGCGCTTCGGCGAGTGCGTCGAGCTCGATGGGTGCGGGCCAGTCGATCTCGATGCCTTCGAAGCCGCAGTCTCGCGCGAGCTTGAATTTGTCGGTGAGGGTTGGCTTCTCGCCGGGGCCGGCGATCATGCCGATCATCACGGCCTTGCGAAGTGTGCGTTTGGAGCTGGGGCTGGGCGCGGCGGGCGCGATTGGCTGGCGCGCGGCGGCGTGAGTCGCGGTTGCCGCACTCGCGGTTGCGGCGAGCGCCAGGCCTGCGCGAACGAAGGTGCGGCGGGAGATGTCGGTGTGCGGGCGGGTGCTGCGGGCGTGGTTCGAGATGTGGCCGCTGGGCATCGTGGTGTTCCTGGGCTGCGAGCTTAAAGAAGAGGTGATTGGTGCGAGCGGCAGCTTACCGCGCGGTGGGCGTGGTGCGTTGAGGATGGCGTTGTGGGGGTGCTACTTGATGCCGCGGCGGATGTTGTCGCGAGGGCGGATTGAGGGGACGGGCTTTCGCGCGGCGGGTTGCGATCGCGCCGCGGGCTGCGGCTGTGCGGCGGGCTGGGGCGCGGGGGCAGCCGCGGGCTGGGGCCTTGCCTTCGGGGCTTGCTCGGGTGCGCGAGACTGCGCGGCGCGAGCGACGGGATAGGCGCTTCGAGGAGCGGCTTCGCGCGAGGTGTTGCGAGCGGGTGAGGGCTGCGCGATGCGGGGCTGTGGACGCGGCTCGGGACGCGATTGGACAGCACTTGGCTGAGGGTTGTTCTGGGCACGTGTCTGGTCACGCGATTCGTTCACCACGACGCGCTGGGGCTGGCGCGGGCCCGATGCGTTCTGGGAGCCGGCCACGCCGCGGCGGATGTTGTCTGCCGGGCGGATGGAGGGGATTGGCCTGGGCGCGCTTTGTGCGGACTCGCGCGAGGGCATGGCGCGAGGGGCGGGTTGCGATTGCGGCGCGGTTTGCGATGTCTGGATGGTCGAGATGGTGGCGGCAAGCGGCTCGGTGGTGCGGCGGGCGCGCTCAGCGACGCGCATCAGGCCCGGGGCGGGGCGTACGGACTGGGAGTTGTTGAACGATGCGACGCGGGGCGCGAGGCGAGAGGGCGTGCGCTGGCTTGCGTCGGCAGAGGCATCGGTGGGAGGCAACACGCGGCGTGAGCCCTGGTAGCCGCGCTCGTTTGTGCCATCGCTTGTGCGCTCGACTGCCAGATTTGCCTGGTTTTCAGCCGCGAGCTGGGGGGCGCGGAGGAGGGGCCAGCCGCGGCTGTTGCTGGCGGCTTGCTGAGGGCGCGAGGTTGCCCCAAACGCGCCACGCGAAGCTGGGCTGGGGCCGACGCGATCGATGCGCGTGTCTTGATTGTCTTGACTGTCACGACTGTCACGACTGCCACGACTGTCACTCGCCCACTGGCTGGGTTCGCCGTGGTCACCATCGCCTTGGCCGCCGTTGTCACGATCGTCGCCCCAGTTGCGGTCGTCACGATCGTCGCGGTCGTCGCGATGGTAGCCGCCGCGGTTCCAGTTGTTGTTGGCGTGCCCGTTCCAGCGATTGTTGTTCCAGCCGCTTCTGCTTCCATGCCCCCAGCTATTCCCCCATCCATGTCCCCAGCCGCTGCGGCTGCTGTTGTTGAATGAGACGGAGAGAGAGAGGCCAGAGTCCCAGGCGGGCTCGCAGAAGGGCTGGTTCCAATGGCTCCAGCCGCTGTCCCAGCGGCTGACAGGCCGCGAGACGATGACGACTGAGGAGCGATGCCAGGAGGAGATTGGGCGGCAGTCCCATCGCGACCAGCGCCAAGGGTCAGAGCCGATGGAGACGGAGAGGGCGAAGGAGGGGCGCGAGTAGAAGTTACGCCAGCGGAAGGCCCAACCATCGTTCCAGCCGCACCAGGGTTGGCTCCAGCCGGAGACAAACCAGACGGAACGACGCGGCGCGAAGGGTGCGACGAAGACGGGCGTGGCCCAGACGGGTGTGGCGATGGTGCTGGGGAGGATGACGGAAGAGATGTCTTCGGAGGCGGAGAAGTCGGGATTGAATAAGGCGTCATTGCTGAAAGACGCAACTGGGGCGGGTTCGGAGGGTGCGGGCTCGGGGAAGTAGCGCGTCGTGGGGAGGGGCGGGCTGGAGGGCCTTGATGATGCGAGGGCCGGTGCCGCGCCTTGCGCGGAGGGGGCTTGGACTGTTGGAAGCTGACCGGTCGGAACCAGACCCGATGCGGCGCGGCGGCGATCCACCGCGCTCCAGAGGAGCTCGGGGTGCGTGCGGGCGAGCTCGCCGATGCGCTGGGTGCGGTCGATGTCGGCGTCCATCGCTTCGATCAGCGCTGGCTCTTCGAAAAGATCTGCGATGGAGTTGAACCAGGGCTGATCGAAGCGATGG
>JBBQGR010000034.1:0-13015 GCA_038323185.1 Phycisphaerales bacterium
GCGACCTCAAGCCCGCCAACATCCTGTTGGCGATCAACCCAGAGGGCGATGCGCCGGTCTGGATCGTGAAGGTCATCGACTTTGGCGTGGCTCGCGTGAGGCAACTCGGCACCGACCTCACCCTCACGCTCGGCGAGGCCATCGTCGGCACGATCCAGTACGCCGCGCCCGAGCAGTTGCGCGGCGACGAAGCCGATGCGCGCGCCGATGTCTATGGCCTTGCGGCCGTGCTTTATGAACTGCTCGTGGGCGAGCCGCCCGTGCCGGGAACGCTGCTGGGCCAGGCGCCCGACACGCTCGCGTCGATCAATGCGGCGCTGCGCCATCAGCCCGGATGGCTGGGCTCGCGCCAGCCCGACCTGCCCCCTTCGCTTGTTGCCGTGGTACACAAGGCGCTGCACAAAGAGTGCAACCGCCGATACGCGAGCATGGCCGAGTTCGCGGCCGATCTCGACGCAGTGACGATGGGCCTGCCCGTCACGGCCCGGCCGCCAACCGTCTCTGAGCAGGCTCGCGCGGTGTGGCGATCCAGGCCCCGGCTCGCGGCGGCGATCCTCACCGGCGTCGCGACGCTCACTTTGGGAGTCGTGGGCACGAGCCTCGCCCTCGCTCGCGCGTGGCAGTCCGAGGCGGTGCTTCGAGCCCAGCAGGATGAACTCCAGGGCATCATCGTCTTCATGACCAGCGACGCGGCGATCGCGATGCGCGATCTGCCCGGCGCCAGCCCGGCGCGGCACACGATGCTTGTCGAATTCGAGCACCGCCTTGAGCCGCTGGTGCGGGGCGTCCCCATCGCGAAGCTCGATCTCGGCCTTGGGCGCGTCTACGCCCGATTGCTGATGGAGCTGGCCATCGACGCACAGGCGCGGAGCGATCTCGAGCAGGCACAGGCTTTGAACACCCGCGCCCTGTTCCTGCTGAGGCCCCTCGTCGAGGTCCATCCTTGGCAGACCGACCCCACTCCCGAGCGGCTTGAGCTGGCCGCGGACCTTTCGCTCGCGCTCGTGCGACTCGGTGATCTGGCGTATCAGGTTGGCGATCCGGCGGGTGCCGAGGCTCGATATCGCGAGTCACTCTTGATCGATGTGCAGTTGTCCGCGCTCGCGCCGCTCAGTCGGCTCTTTGCGGACAACCTCGTGCGGGCGTATTGCCGCCAGATCATGCCCGCGCTCGATGCGGGCGACATCGAGAAGGCCCGGCTTCTGGTGCCGCTCGCGCGTGCGGCCTTCGACCGTCTGGAGGCCATCGCGCCCAACCATCGCTACACGCTCCACGCCCGCTACGAGGCGGAGGTGCGCTGCTCACACCTCGGGCTCGCGATCGGCGACATCGATGAGGCGCAGGCATCGATGAGGCGATCGTGGCAGGCCGCGCGTGCCTACGCCGCACGATTCCCGCTCAGCAAGCACGCGCTGCTGGCCGCGGCCGACGCGCTCTGCCACGCCATGAAGCACCTCCCACCCGACGAGATCGACGCTTGGTTTCCCGAGATGATCCGCCTGCACGACGCGGTCTCCGCAGCCTCGCGCGCAGAGCCCGACGACACCTACCTCGCCCTCCAAGGAATCAGCCTGCGTCACACGATGAACGTCTTCATCCTGCCCCGCGGCCATGCGTCCGAGATCGCCGCGTGCTTCGCGCTGGAGTACGACCGGCTCCGCGCCCACGCCGCGAGCCACCCGTTGCAACTGCGAGCTTTAAACCAGATCGCGCGCCTGCTCGCCTTCTACGCCCGAGGCGTTGACCAATTTGAGAAGCCACTCGCGTCGCTCGATCCCGGATCGCGCGTTGGTTTGGAAGCCCGCGTCGAAGACGCCGCACGCTTCTTCGCCGAGATTCGATCAAGGAACGCACCCGGCGAGACAGTCCTGAGCGACTCGGCCCGAATCTGGGAAGCTGAGCTGATGGGCATGAGGCGCGGGCCAGAAGGTGCGCGCGAGGCCCTCGCCCTGCTCGGTGACCCCAACATCCTGCGCGCAATGCGAGCCAGAGATCCTTGGGATATCGCGTCCACGCTCTGGCAGCTCGCTGGCGAACCCGAAAAGTCCGCGGCGGCAAACAAAGAAGCCGAGTACCGCAGCCGTAGAGACTGAAGAAGGCCCGGCGCAACAACCGCCGCCCAAAATTCTCTGCGCCCCCTTCAACACCGCTGCGTTGGTGGAGGGGGAAAGCGTAAATAGGCCCGGTCTGCAGAGGCCGTGAGGACGCTCTGATCCGCGCATGCGGCGGGCGGGGGCGTTTGGCGAGCCTTCACCGCGGGGCCGCTTGACTCCGACTTCAGCCCGAACAAGTGGCGACAGGCATCCAAGCCAGCGACCCAGTCGTCGCGCAAATCACTTTTCCACAAGCCTTAAGAATATCCTATCAAAATCCTTCCCTACCAGGACTTGACAGGGAGGTTCGGGCTTGGGTATTGTTCGGGTGTCTGGGCCCGCGTGCAGTGCCGCCCCTGGATGTTGGCGTGTGTTGGGTATGGATGCCCGCCGCCTTCGATTGTGCTGCGTGATTCAGGGTTGAAAGGTCGCCGTTCCGGCGGCGGCCCCCTGGCAAAGGCTGCATTGGCAGCGACAAGAGGTGTTCGATGGCTCAGGCGACTCAAGGCGGCGGTTCCGTGGCAGTTGGCGGCGGGATGAACGAGGCAAGCGGTGGGGGTGGTGGGGGTGCTGGGATTGGCGGGGGTGGAGGATCGGGCGTGAAGCCTGATCCCAAGCAGGGGGGGACAAGCACGATGGCAACGGGAAGTGGTGGGAGTGCGTCGGCAGTCGCGGGCAAGTCCGCGGGCGCCGCCAACGCTGCGGCGGTGCGCGTTGAAACCAAGCCCGACGGCAAGGCTGCGCCGGACGCGAAGAGCGTGGCGGGTGTTGCTGGCGCGGCAGGAGGGGTTGCTCCCGTTGAGAAGCTGACCAAGGCCGAGACCGAGGCCCGCGCCCGGGCCGAGGCCGAGGTGATTGCCGCGAAGAAGGCCAAGATCAAGGCTTTGGACACGACGGTGCAGCAGATCGAGAAGACCTTCGGCAAGGGCTCGATCATGAAGATGGACGAGGACGCCTACGCCTCGATCCAGGGCATCTCGACCGGCTCGCTCTCGCTTGATCTCGCACTCGGCGGCAAGGGCATCCCGCGCGGGCGCATCATCGAGATCTTCGGCCCAGAGTCCAGCGGCAAGACGACGCTCGCGCTCACGGTCGCGGCCCACGCCCAGAAGGAGGGCGGCGTCGCGGCGGTCATCGACGCCGAGCACGCGCTCGATCCTTCGTGGGCCCGCAAGATCGGCGTCGACATCGACAACCTCCTCGTCAGCCAGCCCGACACGGGCGAGCAGGGCCTGGAGATCTGTGAGCTGCTCGTGCGGTCCAACGCGGTGGACATCATCATCATCGACTCGGTCGCGGCCCTGGTTCCCAAGGCAGAGATCGAGGGTGACATGGGCGACGCTTCGATGGGCCTCCAGGCGCGCCTTATGAGCCAGGCGATGCGCAAGCTCACGGGCGTCATCGCCCGCAGCAACTGCACGGTGGTCTTCATCAACCAGATTCGCGAGAAGATCGGCGTGATGTTCGGCAGCCCCGAGACCACCACCGGCGGCCGCGCACTGAAGTTCTACGCCTCGGTCCGCATCGACATCCGGCGCACGGGCGCCATCAAGGAAGGCGACGTGGTGGTGGGCAGCCGCACCCGGGCTCGCGTGGTGAAGAACAAGATCGCCCCGCCCTTCCGCGACGCCGAGTTTGACATCATGTACACCGAGGGCATCTCCGCCGCGGGCGACCTGCTCGACCTTGCGGTCACGTGCGAGGTGGTGCAGAAGTCGGGTGCCTGGTTCAGCTACGGCGACATGCGCGTTGGCCAGGGACGCGAGGCCTCCAAGCAGTTCGTCAAGGACAACCCAGCCCTCATGAAGGAGATCAGGAACAAGGTCCTGGCCCTCAAGATGGCCCAGCCCGCCAAGGCCGTCATCCCGGCCGAGGACGACGACAACGATCCGGGCGAGGAGTAAATCGCCAGCGGCAAAGTCCTTCATTGCGCTCTTGCTGCAACCTCGCGGCCGATCATGCCGAAGAAAGAGCACGGCAGCACGATCTCGCTTCGCGTGCAGACCAGATGGTCAGTTACCACCAGCCCGGCACGAGTCGGCGGCAGCGGAGATGACAGAGTAGAGCGATTTCGCTACGCTTCGCCGCGCAAGCGCCTCTCAGCATCGGACCGCGCCACAACCAAGCTCCTTATCCCCGGGGCGGGCCTTTCAGGCCCGCCCTTCCTTGTTTTGCAGGACTTGGGACGTGGTTGGACGAGCCCAACAAAGAGCCCGCCTTGGCGGCGGGCTTTGGCGAGATGCTGAGATGGAAGAGACACACCACAGAGTGGCGTGGTACCCAAAGGCATTACTTGCGGAAGGCGTCGGCGACCTTGACGAGGGAGTCGGTCACGGTCTTGATGTGCTCGTCGGTGAGGTCGTGGTGCATGGGGAGGCTGAAGACGCTGGCCGCGAGCGCGTCGGCGACGGGCGTGTCGTTCTTTGAGAAATCCTCGAGGGCTGGCTGCTGCGGCAGCGAGCGCGGGTAGTGCGTCGCGGTCGGAACGCCCTCGGCCATGAGGGCCTTGCAGAACTCATCGCGCGTGCAGGTGAACTTGGTGAGGTCGATGCGGCAGGTGTAGAGGTGGTAAACGGGCTCGGTGCCGGGCGTGCTCGCGGGTCCGGTGATGCCCTGGAGCTTGGAGAGAACCTTGTCGTACTTGGCGGCGACCTTGCGGCGGGTGTTGGTCTGATCGGCGAGGCGGTTGAGGCGCGAGCAGCCGAGGGCGCCAGCCATGTCGTTCATGCGGTAGTTGTAACCGACGCGCTCGTGCAGGTACTTCTCGGTCTCGCCGTGCGAACGCAGGAGGCGCAGCTCGCTCGCGAGGCCATCGTCGTTGCAGGTGATGAGGCCGCCCTCGCCGGTGGCGAAGTTCTTGGTGGCGTACATCGAGTAAGTGACGGCGTCGCCGAACTGGCCGATGCCCTTGCCCTTGTACGTCGCGAGATGCGCCTGGGCCGCATCGTAGACGACCATCAGGTTGTGCTTCTCGGCCAAGGCCTGCACCGCGTCGATGTCGACCGGGCAGCCGTAGAGGTGGGTGGCGGCGATGGCGGTGGTGGTGCGCGTGACCTTGCGGGCCGCGTCCTTCATGTCGATCTGGTAGGTGTCGGGCAGCGCATCAACGAAGATCGGGTTGGCCCCGCGGGCCACGACCATCGCGGCGGTGGCGATGTACGACCAGGCCGGAACGAGCACGTCGTCGCCGGGGTTGACCAGCGGCTCGTACGCGAGCTGGAGCGCGACCGTGCCGTTGGCGCAGGTCAGCGCGTGCTTGGCGTCGCTCATCTGGGCCCAGCGCGTCTCGAGCTCGTCGCAGCGCTTGGCGGCGCGGAGCATGCCCGAGTCGAGCACGGCATGGACGGCGGCCTTGTCCTCGGCGGTCAGGGCCGTGGACATGAAGGCCACGGGCTTGGTCGCGACGGGCGTGCCGCCGAAGAGGGCAAGGGACTTGGCTTTGTCAGAACGGATCGAGGGGACCGTCGCGGTGGCGGTGGTCAAAGGGGCGCTCCTTGGGAGACCGATGAAAAGTCACGAGGCACTTGGCGGTGGCGGAAGGGCTGACTGCGGCCAGCTTGGGCCGTGTCGTGTCGTGTTCTGGCTGCGGGCCCTTACGCCGCAGGGTCTTCGGTGCCAACACCTATCCCGCCGCGCGGTCGCTGGGGCCAACTCGGCCGCGAGCACCAAGCTTGGAAGCGGCGGCACAAACGATAGGTGCCGAGATTCGCTTCGTCATGCGTGGTCGCGCTTCAACGCGCTCGATGGTAATCGTTTAGGCAACATCCCAGCATGGGGGACAGGCGAAAACACTAATCAGGGTCTTGGTTGGTATGCCGCGGCGGCCATGTTTATGCGGGGCCGGTGTGTGCTTGGTGGCTATTTGACATGGACGCGGCTTGGGGTGCTGGCTGATCTTCGGCGTGGGCGCGAGTTTGGGACTTGCGTGCCGACTTGCGAGATGTGGGCGTCTTCTAAACCTGCACGAACTGATACGCCCTTGGCCTCCGTATAGTTGCATCATGGATTCATCTGCACGAAGGAACAGGCGTTGGCTTGGCTTGGTCATGGCGGGCTCGCTCGTCTGCGGCACCGGTGTAGCGGCAACTGGCCAGCAGGCCAAAGAGCCGCCGGGCGCGGCTGGCGTTACAGGTGTCACGGCGGCGGAGGCCGCGAGTGCCGGAAAGCCGCGGCGGCTTGATGAGAAGATCATCGCGTCCTTCTCGGGCAATCGGTGCGTGACGCGTCCGGCCCAGGACGCCGTCATGGGTTTCTCACTCCCGACGCAGATCATCGAGATGCTCGCCAAGGGCGGGCAGAAGGTGACGGCGGGCCAGATGCTTCTCCGGGGCGATGATCGCGAGGAGTCCGCGACGGTGCGTCTTCAGAAGATGCAGGCCGAGACGGACCTTCCGGTGCAGCGAGCCAAGGCCGCGGCGGATCTCGCGGAGCTTGAGTACAACCGGCTCAAGGACATCAAGGACAAGGGCGGCTCGGGCTTGCAGGAAGTCGAGCGTGCGCGGCTGACGTTCGAGACCAGCCGCATCGACTGGGAACTCGCCAAGATCCGCCAGGCGCAGGAAGTCTTGACGGTGGAGCGGATGGAGTCGCGATTGGATCGGCTGCGGCTCAAGGCGCCGTTCAACGGCATCGTGGACGCGATCCTGGTTGATGTCGGGCAGGCAGTCTCGGAGAATGAGAAGGTGCTGCGCGTGGTGGATATCTCGAAGATCGAGATGGACGTTGGCTCACCGACCGAGGATCCGCGCACGTGGAAGCTCACGGTGGGCGACAAGGCCTGGGTGCTGCTGGATGTCGCGGGGAGTCCGCGGCTGTCAGAAGGGCGCGTGGACGAGGTTGCTCCGACGGCGGACCTTGGCAGCCGCTCGCGCCGCATCCGCGTTGTGATCGACAATCCCGAAGGCCCGACGCAGCTCATCGCCGGTGAGCCCGCGTGGGTTCGCTTTTCTGAACCCGCGACGGAAGTCGTTGAGATGGTCCGCGCGTCGGGCGGGGCTTAGCAAGAGCGAAAAGCGAAAAGTCGAAAGCGAAAAGTGGAAGGCGGGAAGCCAAGAGCAAAGTTGAAGGGCGCCGCGCGGAGAACGTGGCGCGGGCTGGTGATTGAACTGGAACTTGTCGCGTGATTGATCTGTCGAACATCAAGAGTCCTGGGTGGCAGCGGGTGGTCTCGGAGCTGACGGCGGCGGCGCCTGATGACCGGATCTTTCTGCTGCGCATGCTGTGTGTGCTGGGGCAGGTCTCGGGCGCGCGGCAGGCGATCTTCCATGAGATCGTGGCGGGGAGCGGCGATGAAGCGGCGGGTCCGGAGACGCGCGCGACGCTGGTCTGGCCGCTGCGCCAAGGGCTGATGGACGCTTCGGGCCGGCTGGCGGTCGGGGTTGATCGGCTCTTTGATGCATCGGCGATTCCTGCGGGCGAGATTCTGTTTGAGCAGGAGGCTCGCCGCGCCGCGCGACAGTGCGCGGGGATGCGGCAGACGCTGGTCTTCTCGCTTGATGGCGCGGGCGATCCGGCTTTTTACGACGCGGGCCCGGGCAAGGGCGCGCTGCTCGCAGTGGCGCTGCACGCGGGCACGCCCGAGCAGAGCGCGTCGCTGCCGCTCCATGGGGTTGTGACGATGCTGGTCGAGCCTCGCAGCAAGGGCGCGCTGCAGAGCACGCTCTCGATGGCCGAGGTGCTGGCGGGGTATGTGTTCAATCACGCCTCGCAGCGTGCGCTGCGTCAGACGCGTCAGGCGAGCGCGGCGATCGATCTTGCGGGGCGGCTGATTGCGGGGCTCAACGCGGCGGAAACGTTCAAGGGTGCGACGATGCGCCTGGTGAATGACGTCTGCCGCGTGCTTGGGCTTGATCGTGTTGCGATGGGTTGGGTTGAGGGTTCGCCCGCGCGGCGTGGGCTTGAGGGTGCGCGCTCCGTGCGATGCGTAGCGCTCTCGGACACGGAGAACCTTGATCGGCGCATGACGATGGTGCAGAAGCTCGAGCACGCGATGAACGAGTGCCTGGACCAGGAACAGGCTGTGGTCTATCCGCCGCCGGCGGCCGACGGGCCCGACGCGGACGTGATGCTGTCGCAGAGCGTGACGCACGCGCATCGCGAGCTGGCGGCGGGGAACGCGAGCCTGCGCGTTGCGAGCGTGCCGCTGCGCACTGTGGATGGAGAGGGCGAGCGGATCGTCGGCGTGCTGCTGATTGAGTCGGCGGGCGCGACACGACTTGATGCGCCGCTGCTCGAGTTGCTGCAATCGACGCTTGATCTTGTGTCGCCGGTGCTGGCGGTGCGGCACAGCGATGATCGCTTGCTCGCCCTGCGCGTGTGGGACTCTGCGCTCTGGGCGGGAGCCTGGGCGGTTGGAACGCGCCACACGGCGTGGAAGCTCGCCGGCGCGGCGGCGACGGCGCTGTTTCTCTTCTCGCTCTTCTACACGACGACGTACCGCATCGGCGCACCTGCCGAGATGCGCCCGGTGGAGCGCCGCGTGGTCTCGGCGCCCTTTGATGGGCGGCTTGCGACCGTCGAGGACGGTCTGCGCGAGAACCAGCTCGTTACGAGCGGGCAGGTGCTGGCGCGACTCGACACGCGCGAGGCAACGCTGAGCGCCATGGAGGCCGAGGCCCAGGTCTCGCAGTTCGACACGCAGGCGGATGAGGCGCTCAAGAGAGGCGAGCTCGGCGAGGCCGTGCAGGCCAGGGCCAAGGCGGACCAGAGCCGCGCGCGAGCCCGTCTGATGCGGCTGCAGGTTGAACGCAGCACGATCACAAGCCCCCTGGACGGAACGATCATCGCGGGCGATCTCTCTGACCGGCTCGGCGCGGCGGTGAAGCTTGGCGAGAAGCTCTTCGAAGTCGCGGACACGAGCCGGATGGAGGTCGTTGCGCGCGTTGGCGATGCGGACATCGCGTACATTCGCGAGGGGCAGACGGGCCAGGTCTCGCCGAAGGCGGATCCGAGCCTCAAGGTTGCGTTTGTCGTCGAGCGGATCGTGCCGCTGAGCCAGCCGAAGGATGGGCAGAATGCTTTCGAGGTCAGGGCCAGGCTGGCGGAGACGCCGGATTGGTTCAGGCCGGGCATGGAGGGTCAGGCCCGCTTCGACACGGTGGACCGCTCGCTGGCGTGGATCGGGGCGCGGCGGATCGTGGACACGCTGCGGGTATGGCTGTGGTGGTAGCCGCGGAGGACGAAGAAGTGGTCGAGTGGCTGAGTGTGACGAGCCTTCAGGGGATGCCGGGGACGTGACCACACGACTCAATATGAACAGACACGACCAGACACGACACGTCCCGACACGAAGCCCGATGAACATCGCAATTCGCCCGAGACTCGATTGACGCAAGGAACAGTTTTCGCCGAACACTTGACCACATAACCACTCAGCCACTGAGCCACTCAACCACTCAGCCACTTCCACCCAATGAGCGAACGATCCACATTTTCTCCTTTCTGGCACCGGGTTCGGGCGCTCAAGCCTCGGCTGCGGCCGCATGTTCAGATCACGCGGCAGCATTACCGCGGGCGGCGCTGGCATGTGGTGCATGATCCTTCGTCCAACCAGTTCTATCGCCTCTCGACCGTGGGGCATGAGTTTGTGGGCATGCTGGATGGTCGGCGAACGGTGGAGGAGGCGTGGGAGCAGGGCCTGGCGCGTCATGGTGATGATGCGCTGACGCAGAACGATGTGATCCAGCTCCTGAGCCAGCTGCACTCGAGCAACCTGCTCTCGGCGGATGTGGCGCCGGAGACCGAACAGCTGCTGAATCGCGGGCGCGAGCGCAGGAAAAAGAAGATCCAGTCGCAGGCCATCGGCCTGATGTACTTCAAGGTGCGGCTCTTCAATCCCGACGCGATTCTGGGGTGGCTGCTGCCAATCATGCGGCCGCTGCTCTCACGGATCGGGCTTGTGATGTGGGCGCTGTGGATGATTGCGGCGCTGGTTGCAATCGTGCCGAGCTGGGAGCGGCTGGTCACGGGTGTTGGCTCGGCGATAGCGCCATCCAACTGGGGCCTGATGATCGCGGGGTTCGTGGTCCTCAAGCTCATCCATGAGACTGGTCACGGGCTGATGGTCAAGCGATTCGGGGGGCAGTGTCCCGAGCTTGGCGCGATGCTGCTGGTGCTGATCCCGGCGCCATATGTCGACGCTTCGGCGGCTTGGAGCTTCGAGGACAAGTGGAAGCGGATTGCGGTCGGGGCGGGCGGGATGATCTTTGAGCTGGCGGTGGGGGCCGCGGCCGCGTTCGTCTGGCTGGGCAGCGTTGAGGGGAGCCTAACGCATCAGCTGGCGTACAACGTGATCTTCACGGCGACGGTCTCGACTGTGCTCTTCAACGCCAACCCGCTGATGAAGTTCGACGGGTACTACATCCTGAGCGACCTGATCGAGGTGCCCAACCTCATGCAGCAGTCGAACCAGATGATGCAGTTTGTCTGCCAGAAGGCGATCTACCGCGTCAAGCAGCCCAACTCACCCACGACTGATGCGCGCGAGGCGATCATCCTTCTGGTGTATGGCGTGCTCTCGCTGGCGTATCGGATCTTCCTCTTCCTCTCGATCACGCTGTACGTCATGGGGCTGATGTTCGCGATCGGGCTGATGCTGGCGATCTGGACGGCGGCGATGTGGTTCCTGCTGCCCATCGGCAAGATGATGCACTGGCTCGCGACGAGCAACCAGCTCCAGGAGAATCGCTCGCGCGCGGTGCTGGTGACGCTGCTGCTTGCCGCGCTGGGGATTGGGGCTCTTGGGCTTGTGCCCGCGCCAGACCGGCGCCGGGCGCAGGGCGTGGTGGAGAGCGTGCACGAGGCGGGGGTCTTCTTCGAGGCCGACGCGTTTGTGGAGCGCGCGCTGGTGCGCAACGGCGAGCGCGTGGTGAAGGACCAGGTGCTGGTTGAGTGCCGCAGCGATGATCTGGCAGCGCAGCTGGAGCTGGTGAAGGCGCAGGTCGTGGAGCTTGAGAGCAAGCAGCGCGAGGCGCTGCGCACGAACCTTGGCGCGGCGAAGATCGCCGAGGAATACCTGCTCACGATCCGGGCGCAGCTTGATCTGCTCGAGAAGAAGAAGGCCGGACTCGTGGTGCGGTCGCCCCGGGATGGTGTGGTGGTGGGGCTGGATCCGGGCACGGTGGTGGGGTCGTACATCAAGGGCGGCGAAAACCTGTGCCTTGTCGTGGAGCCCGGCGCGGTGCGCGTCACGGCGCTGATGTCACAGACGGAGGCGGACTGGATCACGCGCCTACTCCCATCGAGCTATGGCGTAGAGATGCGCGTGGCCTCGAACCCCGGGACGCTGATTGAGGCTCGCACGACGCGCGTGGTGGAGGCCGGCTCGCGCGAGCTGCCGCACTCATCGCTCAGCTTTGCTGGCGGCGGCAACGTGGCGCAGGATGCTCGCGACCAGACGGGGCTTGTCGCCGCCGACCGCTTCTTCCGTGCGGAATTTGTGCCGACGACGACGGCGGCGGGCGCGCGTGAGGCGCCCGAGCTCGCGTTTGCCGAGGGGCTTGGCCGGCTGGGCGTGCCGGGCGAGCGCGTGACGCTGCGGTTCAGCCTGCCGTGGAGGCCGCTGATGTCGCAGTGGATGGACGCGCTGCGCAAGGCGACGCAAGGGCGGGCGAAATTGTGAACACAAGCGCAACAGAGCCGATGCAGGCGGCGCCGCACGCGCTGACGCAGTACGCCGCGCTGTACGAGTCGCTCAAGAGCCGGCGGCTGCGTCCGACGCTGCCCAAGGGGCTGGACAAGCTGGCGGCGCGAGCGGGGATGTGGGGCGCTTCGGTCGCGACGCGGCGATCGCGCTTGACCGAGGACTCGCGTGCGTGCGAGGCGATGGGGCAGGAGTTCCGGTCGATGTCGGAGGCCGCGCTCGACGATGCGGTGGCGCGGATTCGCGAGGTCTTCGTGCGTGGGCGCGCAGAGCGTGAGGACGTTCGGCGCGGGCTCGCGTCGGTGCGGGAGGTTGCGCGAAGGCTGACGGGGGAAGAGGCGTATCCGGTGCAGCTGCTTGGGGCGCTGGCGCTGTATCACGGGCGCGTGATCGAGATGTTGACTGGCGAGGGGAAGACGCTGACGGGCTCCCTGGCGGCGCCGCTGCTGGCGTGGCGGCATCGGCGCGTGCACGTCTTCACGGTGAACGATTATCTCGCGAAGCGCGATGCCCAGAGCCGGCGGGCGATCTTCCGGCGGTGCTTGCTCGATGGCGGCGCGATCACGCAGGAGATGGAGCCGGGGGAGCGCGCGGAGATCTATGCGTTGCCCGTGGTCTTCGGAACTCCCAAGCAGATCACGGCCGACTGGCTGCGTGATCAGATCAAGCTCGGTCGCGCGGACACGGCTTGGGCCGCGCGCGGGCAGCTGTCGATGTCTGGAATCATGGGTGGGGGGGAGGGCGACGCGGGCGGGCGGCCGATCGTGCCGGGCCTTCGGGCCGCGATGGTGGATGAGGCGGACGCGGTGCTGATTGATGAGGGCGTGGTGCCGCTGATCATCGCTCGGAGCCGTCGCGAGGACGACATGGCGCGCGTCTACCGCGAGGCCGCGGCGATGGCGAACAGGCTCGATGAGCACGCGGACTTTGAGGTCGATCTGAAGCATCGGCGCATCGAGCTGACGCGGCGCGGGCGCGATCGCATGGAGCCGATGTTCGAGCGGGCGTTGTCGATGGGCGGCGCTCCGATCTGGAAGGCGACACGCCGCGGCGAGGAACTCGTGAAGCAGGCGCTGACGGCGCGGCACTGCTACATCCACGGCCAGCACTACCAGATCGTTGAAGGCAAGGTCGTGATCGTGGACGAGTACACCGGGCGATTCCTCGCGGACCGGAGCTGGGAGCATGGCCTGCACCAGGCGGTTGAGGCCAAGGAAGGGCTTGAGGTCACGGCGGATCGCGAGACGCTGGCGCGGATGAGCTTCCAGCGATTCTTCAGGAG
>JBBQGR010000035.1:0-12888 GCA_038323185.1 Phycisphaerales bacterium
GTTCTTGCCCGATCGGTCGGTACGGGCCGCGGCACGAAGCAGCCGCAAGCCATCGGGCAAGTCTCGGACAGCTCTAGCAGCACAACACGCGAGCGGCGATGGCGTCGCTCCGCACGCAGAGGCATTGAGGGGCCAATCACAGACGGAGAACGTGGCATGAAGCGAGTACTCGTGGTCGACGACAAGGACATGATGCGCGACAGCGTAGCCGCCACGCTCGGGCGGGCTGGCTTTGAGGTGGAGGCCGTCTGCGATGGGCCCGCGGCCCTCGCCGCGATCGCGTGCAAGCGCCCTGATGCCATCGTGACGGACATGCGCATGCCGGGCCTCACGGGCATCGAACTGCTCGAACAGGTGCGCCGCATTGATGATGACCTCCCTGTCGTCATCATGACCGCCTTCGGCACGATCGACACCGCTGTGCGCGCCATCCGCATGGGTGCCTTCGACTATCTCACCAAGCCCTTCGAGGGTGATGAGCTGGTCATCGCCGTGAAGCGGGCCGTTGAACACGCGCGACTCGTCCGCGAGAATGCCGTGCTCCGCGCTGCTTCCGGAGGGCTCAACGGACATGGCGGCGCTCGGGGCGCAAACTCCGATGCTGGCACGGGCCTTGATCGCCTGCTCGGGTCTTCTGATGCGATGAAGCAGCTCCGCGATCAACTCGCGGCAATCGCCGCGTCGCAGGGAACGGTGCTTGTCACGGGCGAATCGGGCGTTGGAAAGGAAGTCGTCGCTCGCGCGATCCACGAGGCATCGGGCCGTCGCGATGGGACGTACCTCGCGGTGAATTGTGCCGCACTCTCCGAGTCGCTGCTTGAGAGCGAACTCTTCGGGCACGAGCGCGGCTCATTCACCGGCGCTGATCGCCTTCGCAAGGGCCGATTCGAGCTTGCCGATGGTGGCACGCTCCTCCTTGATGAGGTCAGCGAGGTCGCGCCCTCGATCCAGGCCAAGCTCCTCCGCGTGCTCCAGGAGCGCAGCTTCGAGCGCGTGGGTGCTTCGGTCTCAATCGGCGTTGACGTGCGCGTGATCGCGACCAGCAACCGCGACCTCCCCGCCAGCGCCTCCAAAGGAGAGTTCCGCCAGGACCTCTATTTCCGGCTGAGCGTGCTGCCCGTGCGGGTGCCGCCGCTGCGCGAGCGGCGACAGGACATCGAAGAACTCGCGAGACACTTCATCGGGCGCACCTGCCGGCGTGAAGGGCGCACGTGCCTCGACCTTGACTCGCGAGCGGTGAACGCGATGCGCGAGTACGCCTGGCCCGGCAACGTGCGCGAGCTACAGAACATCTGCGAGCGAGCGGTCGTCCTCTCAAGCCTCTCCACGACGCCCGGCATCGTGACCAGCGAGCTGATCGCGCCGTGGCTCGTTGGGATCGGCACAACGGTCCGCGCAGCCCTCGCTTCCAAGGTCGCCACCGCGTTAGACGCGATCGCGCCCACAGACTCTAACCTCCCGGCTGGGGCGGCCCAGCTCGTAGAGCCCAAGTCGCTCGGCGGCACACGCGCGCTCGAGGAGATCGAGCGAGAGGCAATCCTCGCCGCGCTTGATCGCTTCGAGGGCCATCGCCAGAAGACCGCAAGAGCGCTGAAGATCGGGGTCCGGACGTTGGGCCTCAAACTGAAGAAGTGGAAGCAGGACGGAATCGTTCCGATGACGGCCTGATTGATTGTTGGCGTGAGAGCGAGAGCGCTAAAGCTGCGCGGGCGCGGTTTCGAGAGCGCAGTGCGTGCGCAGCCGCAGACCGCTCTTGAGCCTCGAAGGGCGGAGGCCCCGACGGCGCGCCGTTTGCGATTGGTTTGCCGAGTCCGTTGTGGAGCACGTTTGTTGATCCAGGAATTGGCCAATGCCGGAGCCCTGCCCGTACTGGAGAAATCGCTCCGGTTCGCGGCGGCACGCCAGCGGATTCTGGTCCACAACATCGCCAACTCCGACACGCCCGACTATCGCCCGCTGGAGCTCTCTGTTGATGGATTCCAGTCCGAGCTTCGCCGGGCGATTGCGGCGCGCGATCGTGAGGGCAGTGAGGGGCGCGGCGCGGGGCCGGATCGCGCGCTCGAGTTCCAACGCACGAGGGAGCTCGACGTTCTGGAGGATGGATCGATCACGGCCCGGCCCCGGACTCCCTCGGGCAACATTCTGTATCACGATCGGAACAACCGAGACACGGAACGGATGATGCAGGATTTGGCCGAGAACAACCTGGCGTACCGGACAACGGTGGAACTCATGCGACGCGAGAACGACACGCTCAGGATCGCCATCACGCAGCGCCCGTAAGCACGAAGCCCAGCCAACGAGGATGACGACGCATGTACGGATCGCTCGACATCTCAACCAGCGGCATGATCGCCCAGCGCGATCGCATGACCGCCATCTCCGCAAACATCGCCAATCGAAACTCGGTGATGCCCGACGGCACGCCATATCGCGCCCGGCGCGTCCACTTTGCGCCGGGTGATCCAACCGCGACGAGCAAGCAGGCGCGGCAGTGGGGCGTGCATGTTTCCCAGGTTGAGATCGATCAATCGCCTCTCAACATGCGACACGATCCATCCAGTCCGTTTGCGATGCGCAGCGGTCTCCACCAGGGCTATGTGCTGGAGTCCAACGTGAATCCCGTTGTGGAACAGGTCAACGCGATCCAGGCGGCCCGGGCCTACGAGGCCAACGCCGTCGCCGCGGAATCGAGCAAGCAGATGGCCGCGCAGGCCCTGAGGCTGCTGGTGGGCTAGTGTGCTGGGCAGATCGTGCCAGACTTTCGAAGTAAGGTTGCTGGCGACACGCCGCGACATATGAACGGATGGAACATTCGCCCGCGCTGAACGACAGCGAGGGCGTCACGGAGCGAACGACTCATGCCCGATCCTCTTGGGCTGATTGGTGGGAGTGGGGCAGGCGGCGTGAACAATGGTGTTCGCCCACCGGTTGTCCCGCGCGCCGACGGCCAAGGCCCGTCCTTCAAGGACGTGGTCATGAAGAAACTCGATGAGGTCAACGAACTTCAGCAGAAGGCAACCCAGGCTGTTGAGGATCTGCAGAGCGGCAAGCGCAGCGACGTCGAGGGCGTGATCCTTGCAAGCAACCAGGCCGACAATGCGTTCCGCATGCTCCAGTCGCTGCGAAACCGCATGATGGAAGCCTACGACGAGGTCAAGCAGATGCGGGTGTGATTCCCCACGCGCGGCCTTGCTCGTGCTACAACTCAGCGATGTTTCCCCACCTTGAAGAGAGTTGCTCGATCGCCGGCCTTGCGCTTGCGCCCGATGCGCCTTGGGGCCAGAGCCCGCGGTCGATGATCGCGTGGGTTGCCTTGCGCGGGTTCCGCGCTGTGCAACTCGACGCCTCGCTCGCGGGGATTCGGGCGCGCGAGCTTGATCGCTCGGGCCGGCGCGACCTTGCGGCACTTCTGAAGCGAAGCGGGCTTGGTTTCTCGGGGCTGGACCTCTGGATCCCGCCAGAGCACTTTGCCAACGCTGCGCATGCCGACCGCGCGCTCGCGGCGGTCGTCGGCGCGTGCGAGCTTGCGGCGGAGCTGGCCGTGCTGATGGAAGGGGCGGGCCGATTGGTCGCGGTGGATCTGGCCGCGGTGCCCGCGCCGGGTGTCCTTGAGTCGCTCGCGAGCATCGCCCAGCGTGACGGCATCGAGATCGCCGACCACCGCTGGCCACGGGCCGATCGTACGTTTGGCATCAGCGTGGGCATCGATCCGGCGGCGATCATCGCGAGCGGCGCGGATCCGGCGCTGGAAGTGGCGCGGCTTGCGGCGGCCCCCGCACAGGCGCGATTGAGCGACCTTACCGGAACGGGCCGCACCATTCCCGGCAAGGGACGTCTCGATCTCGCCGGGTATGAGGCCGCGCTCTTCACGCGCGGCTACGCGAGGGCGCTTGTTGTTGACCCGCGCGGCCTGCCAATGCACGAGGCGGCAAAGCTTCAGCCGAGGGCCGCGAGCACGTCGTCTGGAATGTCGGCGTTGTTGTAGACCTTCTGGACGTCGTCGAGGTCTTCGAGCGCATCGACGAGATCGATCACGCCCTTGGCCTGCTCGCCGCGCACCAGCACGTTCGTGTCGGGAACCATCGTGAGGCCCGCCTCAACGATCGCGTACCCAGCCTTCTCGATTGCCTCGCGCACGGCGCTGAACGGACCGACCTCGGTGAGGATGGTCCACGGCGACGCGTTGTTATCGTCGTGATCATCGTGATCATCACGCGCGGGCGGGGGCTGAACATCGAGCGCGCCCGCGCTTGCGGCGCAGTCAACCAGCGCATCCTCAACGACGCCCTTGGGCGCGACGCAGATGCGGCCTCGCGGCTGGAACATGTACGCGACGCAGCCTGTGGCACCCATGTTGCCGTTGGCGTCGGAGAAGGCGAGGCGCACGTCGCCAGCTGTGCGCGTTCGGTTGTCGGTCAACGCGTCGATGATGATGGCAACGCCGCCGGGTGCGTATCCCTCGTATCGGACCGTCTCGTACTGCGACATGTCGCCGCCGCCCGCGCCTTTGTGGATCGCGCGATCAACGACGTCGCGCGGCATGTTGGCGTATCGGGCCTCGTCCATCGCGTAACGGAGCGAGAGGTTGAAGTTTGGATCCGCGCCGCTGTGGCGTGCCGCGACGACGATCGCCCGCGCTACCTTCGTCCAGACCTTCGAGCGTCGCTTGTCAACGACGGCCTTTCGGTGCTTGATCTTGCTCCACTTGTTGTGGCCTGCCAAGGGGATGGTCTCCAGCGATGCGAGCAGACAGAAGTCGGTGCCTGATGCGGTTGTAGGGATGAGCGTTTATGGGTTCGCGGGGTTGTCTCGAAGAGGATCGGGAACGCCCGGAGCGAAGGGAGCAATTGGCGGCTGGAGGCCCTGATCGAGCGCTTCGAGCTTGCGTGTCACGTTGCCGAGCTCGCGCCGGAGCTTGATAATGAGCGGGGACTCGACGTCCGCGATGGGTCCGGGCTCGCGCGGGACGCGTTTGTCGGCGCGCAGGATTGCTGCGTCGCGCTCGAGGCTCTCAAGCTGTGACTGGAGATAGACCCGCGCTTCGCTCCAGGCTCTGCGTGCCTCGATGGTTCGGTCCGCGCGCCAGAGTGCGTCGCCAAGGTGATCGACGATGGTGTCGTCGCCCACGCCGCCGAACTGCATGGCGCGTTCGAGGAGGCTGAGTGCGCCTTCGACCATGTTGCCGGTTTCGTCGGTGTAGTCCAGGACGTGGCCGCGCTTGTAGCGGACCCACGCGAGGCTGTCGATGACGGAGGCTTCTTCGTTGAGTGTGGTGTACGCGATTGAGATGAGCCGCTCGGCCTCGGCGAGATCTCGGTCTTGCTCGAGCAGCATGTAGCCGAGGTTGTTGCACGTCCAGGGATGATCGGGCTGCAGCGTGAGCGTGTGGCGGTAGAGGGGCTCGGCGACATCGTATCGAGAGAGGCCGTGGGCGCTGCTCGCAAGAGCGTAGCCGATGGTCGCACGCTCTTGGGCAGGATTGTCCGGCATGTCGATCTCGCCGCCGGATCGCTCCGAGATGGCGGCGAGGAGCCGCGCGGGATCACGCACACCGTTTACGAGGCGAAGGCAGTCATCGATGTCGCCGCGCACGAAAGTGAGGCGATACCACTCGTAGAGCAGTTCGGGCGAGCCACCGTCTCGCTGCGACACCTCAGCAAGGAGTGAGAGGAGCGGCGTCGCATCGGGCAATGCGCCAAGCGTGGTGGCGATTGCGACTGTCGCGGCGAGGCGCGCGTCCGCCACCCGCCGCGGGTCCGGTGTGGCACCGGCGGGCATGTTGGTCGAGGCGAGTGAGTCGCCCAGCGCGTCGATGGCGGCGATGAGCGCGGTTGTGTCGTTCGGGCGCGAGAGCGCGATGAGTCGCGCGCGCGTGAGTCCAACATCCGGAGGAAGGACGATGCCGCGAGCGATGACGAGATCAAAGAGCCTCAGCACGGCCGACGCAGAGGTCGGGTCATTGGCCAGAGTCTCGGCGCGAATGCCAGCGACCATCCGCGTGAGTTGCGAGAGCTGCGCGGGCGTGAGTGGCGCGTCCGCCGGGAGGCGCTCGCCGAGGGCGCGGGCCGCGGCCTCGGGCTTGGAAGCTCTGAGCAGCACATCTGCCAGCTCGATGGTGTTTGCGGCGGTGGGAGGTGCGGCCTCGAGCCTCTCCCGCGCGAGTTCGATGGCACGCTCGGGCTGCTTTAGCGCATCTGCGACGATTGCCTCGCGGGCCGAGCCCCACTCGGGCAGTGGCCAACGCTCTTGCGAGGTTTGGAGCAGTGCCTCGCCCTCGGCGGCGCGGTCGGTCGCAGCGAGAAGTCGCGCCAGGGCGATCACCACCAGCGGAGCATCGGGACGGCGTTCGAGCTTAGCGCGAAGGACGGCCTCGCCCTTGGTTGACAGCTCCGGCGCTGTCCCGGCGGCACGCTCCCAGATCAGTGCAAGCGTTGTGATCACGCCCGGTGGCTCTGGATTCTGTCGGGAGAGATCATCAAGGAGCGCGATGGCCTGAGGCCAGAGCGAGCGGCCCCCGAGCTCGCGCGACTGCTCGACGCGGAGCAGCCAGGCCGAGGCGTTGCTCGAGCGCAGCTCGCGAATGAGGGCCGCGAGCTTGGTGTTGTCCGCGATCGGGCCGCGCGGCGCGTACAGGCTGAACAGAACGCTCGCGGCGTGTTCCTCGCCCGGATCCGCTGTGCGAACGAGTCGCAGCAGCCGCTCGGCCTCGCGCGCGCCAGAGAGCTCTCCGGTGCGAAGGTGGAGGTCCGCCAGCGTGAGTGCCATCGGCACGTCTGGCTCGGTTCCTGCGGCGGCGGTGAGCAGAGCCATCGCCTCGGACCAGCGGCCAAACTCTGAAAGGACCATGGCACGCTCTCGCACGATCGCGTGAGATTGCGCGGCTTCGGGAAGTGCGGCGAGCTGGGCGAGCGCCGCGTTTGCCTCGCCGAATCGGGCGGATCCCGCCGCGGCCCAGGCGCGAGCGAGGAGAAGCGTTGCGTTCCCATCGCTGCCTCGCGCGGCGATCTCTTGAGCAAGATCATGCTTGCCAAGCTCGCGCGACAGGTGCGCGGCGCACGCAATGCTGCCCGCGTCCGCGCTCGATCCCAGGCGCTCGAGCAGGCCCGCGAGCGACCGGCCACGCAGAGTGAGGATGGCGGCGGCGCGACGGGCACTCTCCGGGTTGCTTGCGACTGCGCGCTCGATCAACGCCGCGGTTTCGACCGAGTCCTGCGTAGCGCCCGCCCGATCGGCGGTGTCAAGCAGCGTTGCGAAGAGCTTATCATCGAGCGGGGCACCCGAGAGCGCATCCAGGAGCAACGACTGCGCGCGATCTGGCGAGAGCGATGATGCGAGTGTGAGCGTAAGTCCGCTCAGGACGCGAGCGCTGGCGCCCGCGGCGGCCAGCTCGGAGCGGACCGCCGCGAGAGCCTCGCCCATGGCGGGCCCTGCTTCGCTGGACTCTGCGATGTGCGCGATGAGCGTGGGGTCCGCTGGATCCAGGCGGCCCGAGGCAACGCGGACGCGCTCGACAATCATGCGAGCGGCGCGTGCGGACTGGCCTTGCCGCAAGAGAATGTCGATCTGCCTGAGGGCAAGGGCGCCGGGATCGGCGAGTGGAGCACGCGATGCTTGGTCGTACGCCTCTGCCGCGGTGCGGAGGTCGTCTTCTGCGACGGCCCAATCACCGGCTCGCTGCCAGAGATCGCCGCGACGGCGCTGGGTCTCACTCACTTCGGGGCGGCGGCGGTCGCCCTGATCGATGGTGTCGAGGCCGCGCAGTGCCGAGGGGAGCAGGGCGACGCCCGCAGCGCGATATCCCTCGCTCCAGAGGACCTGAGCGAGGTCGGCCTCGATCGTGGGCAAGAGCCAGGGGTCGTCAATTGCAACAGCGCGGGCCTGCGCCAGCAGGATCAGTCCTTCGGATGCGTGCCCAGTTCGTGCGAGTTCTCGGCCCGAGAGCCAGAGCGGGCGCGGCTCGTGCAGGCCGAGTTCGACTGCGCGGCGGAAGCTCGTGACCGCAGACAATCGCCGCCCGGCGTTCCACTGTGCCTCCCCAAGCGTGCGCCAGGGCGGGGCGGAACCAGGATCAAGACGCGTCGCAGATTCCAGGTCCGTGATGGCTCCCGCGGCATCACCGGAGAGGAGCTTGGAGCGACCGCTTGCGTACGCGCGAAGCGCTTCGATTGGGGGGAGTTCGGCCTCGGCGTCGTCGGGCTTGGACGCTTGAACCGCAAGCTCCGAAGCAAGCGAGCGCAGCACATCATCGAGCGATCGTTCGGAGCGGTCGCTCGGGGCCGGCGCGGCCTCGATGCTGATGAGACGGCGCGCCGCGATCGCACGCGCATCGGGTCGGCGCGACTGCTGTTCGACGAGCTCATCGAGCATCGCGCGACCCGGCGGCGAGTTCGCGGCTGCGACGGTGCCGCTGGACTGGGGCTTGTCGCCCGAGCGGGGAGCGTTTCCGGCGCAGGCGACGAGCAGTGCGGGCGTGCACGCGGCGAGCGAGAGTGCAATCACGGATGCTCGCGACAGCGCGGCCGCGCGTGAGAGGGCCGCCACGCGCGATCGATCTGCGGTCTTCGGAATCGTGATACGTCCGGGTTCAGTCACGGATCACCCCTTGGACTTGGAGGCTCTTGAGCTGGGAGCGGACTTGGCTCCCTGGGACGAAGTGGCGCGAGCCTTTTTCGCGCGCGGTGCGGTCTTGCGCGCGCGGCGTGTCGCGGGTGAGTCGGTGGCGACTTCGTGCGGTTTGGGCGCGTGGCCCTCTTCGTCGGACCATGACTGGAAGAGCCTGTGGATCAGGCTGGCCTCGGACGTCTCGATGTTCCTGCCGATCCAGTTGCAGGCTTCGTGGATTGGCGCGTCGTCCTCGAGCACACCTTCGCGTGCGAGGAGTGCCGCGAGGCGCGAATCGAGCGGGACGCACGGGATCGAGAGGCAACCGAGCGCGACGCGCGCCGCGGCGTACTTCGTGACGCCCTCGATCGATTCGAGGTACGCGCGGGCCTCTTTCGCGGGCTGGCCTGCGAGGTGCTCGAGCGTGACGGTGTGCTGCCGACGCTGGATCTCCCAGAGTGCGGCCTTGATGCGCAGCGCACGCTCGGCGGCGGCGGGATACCGATCGCCGATGCACGAGGCAATCTCCATTGGCATCCAAACGCGCAGCTCGTTGGCATCCACCACGCCCTCAGTCAGGCGCTTCATTGCGGACCGCGCGGCGGTGGTAGAAGAATCACCAAGCAGCAGCGCGTAGACCAACTCGGTGATGATGGGCTCGCCGAGCGAGCCGGGCGCGTGCTGGAAGTGCGTCGGCGCATCAGCGGCGCCTGCCTCGGTGCGATCCGCGGCGCGTAGGCGCTTGATGAGCTGCGCGAGCTTCTTGGGAGAGCCAACGGCTTTGCTCACGACGCCTGATCCTCCTTGCGCGAGTCCTTAGGCCGAGACCATCCGCCCGAACTGGGCGGAGATGGACGGGCCGCGGGGTCCGGGCTGGCGATTGGATTGTTGCCCTGATCGGAGGGCTTCGCGTGATCATGTGTGTGATCATGATCATGATCATGAACATGATCAGGATCATGATCAGGATCGTCCGAGTCATCCTCTTGGCCTGGGCCGTTTGGATTGACGTGCTCGACGACGATGCCCTTGGCATCCAGCTCGTCGCGAACGCGGGCGAGGTCGCCCAGGATCGCCGCTTCCTTCTTGATCGAAGAGTCGCCCTGGAAGACAAACTCGGGCAGCTTGCGAGCGGCGACAAGATCGCCGACCTCGCGCCGGATGAATCGTGCCGCGGCCTGCAGGCCATGGAGCGTCAGGAGTTCCTTCTCGGCGGGGAAGACTGAGATGTTGATGACCGCGTGGGCGAAGTCGCCGGTCACCTTGACGCTGGTGACGGTGATGAGGCCCGCGATTCGCGGGTCGTGGAAGCCGCGGGAGATGACCTCCCGAACGCCTCGCTCGATGACGGCCGACATCTGCTCGATCTTTCGGTTCATGGGCGGTCGCCCCGGTGGGCCTCCTGTTGGGCTGAGTTGTTCAGAGGCTTGCTGGGCACGAGCCGAGGGAGTTCAGAGAGGCCGAGGTCGAGGTCGGGAAGATCAACGCCTGCGAGCATGTCGCTGGCGAGGGCCGCGGCGTCGGCAGACGGGATCTGAAGCGAGTGCGCGTTGGCAACGGCCTCGCCCGCGTCGTCTGAATCCATCTGCGGATCGTGCAGCACCTCGCGGCGCGTGTCGCCGAGCTGCGCCTCGTGCAGCGCCCTGAGCTTGAGCGTGATGCGGTCGAGCGTCTGGCCGATGTGCTTGCCATCGGATCCGACCACCGCAAGGGCAAGTCGCGCCACGCCGATGCGATCATGCAGCGCGACTTCCGCAACGGAGACCTGATGCTCGCGGTGCAGCCGGTCCTTGAGAGAACTGACGACAGAGCGTTTGTCCTTGAGCGAAGTGGCGCCGCGAAAGAGAAGCTCGAACTGGAGGATTCCGATGATCATGTGGGGGTAGGCACCGGGGATTCGGGACTGGGCGTAGAGAAAGAGGTTCGAGGTGTTCGCAAAGACGCGCCCTGTTGGTAAACGACTACGCAGGCGTTGGGTTCAGGCGGGCCTTTGGAGACTCGTCCGAGCGATCCCGCAGAGTCTGCGGCACCGCGACGGTGTGCTTTCCCACCGATGCCCAGTGCCCAGTCCCCATCACCTTCCCCAACTCACAGAGTCCGCTTGATCTCGACCTTCTTGTAGCACTCGAGGACGTCGCCCTCCTTGATGTCGTCGTATCCGTCGATCTTCATGCCGCACTCCATGCCAGCGCGGACTTCCTTGGCGTCGTCTTTATGGCGCTTGAGCTGGGCGAGCTTGCGGTCGTGCTCGATGACGATGCCGTTGCGTGTGACGCGGATGAGCGCGTCGCGTGCCACGGTGCCGTCGGTGATGTAGCAGCCGGCGATCGAGCCGACCTTGGTGACCTTGAAGACCTGGCGAACCTCTGCGTGGCCCAGAACTTCCTCGCGAACTTCGGGGGCGAGCATGCCCTCGGCGGCTTTCTTGAGATCCTCGGTGATGTCGTAGATGACCTGGTACGTGCGGATCTCGACGCCCTTCTGCTCGGCGATGGCGCGGGCCTTGCCGGAGGGGATGACGTTGAAGCCGATGATGATGGCCTTGCTGGCGTCGGCAAGGATGACGTTGCTCTCGTTGATGCCGCCGACGCCGCTATCGATGACGCGGACCTTGACCTCTTCGCTCTTGATCTTCTCGCACTCGCTCTTGAGGACGTCGACCGTGCCCTGCTGGTCGGTCTTGAGGATGATGCGGATTTCCTTAGAGTCGGACTCCTGGCTCTTGAGCTGGCTGAACATGGAGTCCAGCGTGAGCTTGGGCTGGGCCAGCGTGGTGTGGCGCTCGCGCTGGCGACGCTGCTCGGCGGCCTCCTCGGCCTGCTTGAGCGAGGGCGTGACGTAGAACTTGTCGCCCGCGTCGCAGACCTCGTTGATGCCCGAGATCTGGACCGGCATCGGCGGCAGGGCCTCCTTGATGCGGTTGCCCTTATCGTCGGTCATGTCGCGTACGCGGCCAAAGGAGCGGCCCATCACGACGAAGTCGCCGACCTTCAGGCGGCCCTGCTGTAGCAGGATGCTCGAGACCGCGCCGCGGCCTTCCTCGACCTTGGCCTCGATGACGGTGCCCTGCGCGGGACCGTCGAAATCGGCCTTGAGGTCCAGGAGCTGGGCCTGGTAGTCCAGCGTTTCGAGAAGTTGCTTGATGCCCACGCCCGAGGAGGCGCTGGTGCGGACGATCTCGGTCTCGCCGCCCCACTCAACGGGGTTGAGGCCTGCCTTGGCGAGCTCGCCCAGAGTCTTCTGGATCTGGTTCTCGGTGGCGTCGGGCCGGTCGACCTTGTTGAGAGCGACGACGATGGGGACCTTAGCGGCCTTGGCGTGGTTGATGCTCTCGATCGTCTGGGGCATGACGCCCTCGGGGGCGGAAACGACGAGCACGACGACGTCGGTGATCTTAGCGCCGCGGGCACGCATGCCGGTGAAGGCCTCGTGGCCGGGCGTGTCGAGGAAGACGATCTGCTTGGAGACACCCTCGACCTCGACCTGCGCGACGAAGGCGCTGGTCTTCTGCGTGATGCCGCCAGCCTCGCTCGCCGCAACCTTGGCGTTGCGAATCTTGTCCAGGAGGCTGGTCTTGCCATGGTCCACGTGGCCGAGGATGGTGACGACGGGGCCGCGGCGGCGCTCGTCCTTTCGGTCGCGGTTGGTGAACTGCGAGCTGACGGTCTCCTCGGCGGTCTTGGCCTCGACGACCTCAAGGTCGATGTCAAACTCCATCATGACCTCGACGGCCTTCTCGACCGGCATCGGGGAGTTGATGGTCAGCATCAGGCCCTGGACGAAGAGCTTCTTGATGATCTCGGCACCCTTGACGCCCGTGACCTCCGAGAGATCCTTGACGGTGAATGGGGCAGAGATGCGGACGCGACCCTCGGCCGGGCCGCCCTCGGCCGCAGACTGGCCGGGCTTCTTGAGGTCGAGCTTGCGCTTCTTGAGGAAGCCGCCCGCGCGGGCCAGACGCTCCTCGCGCTCGATCAGATCCTGCTCGCTGAAGACGCCCTGCGGCGGGCCGGACCACTCGGCGGAGAGGCCGCGACGGCGCTCTGGCACGCCCGCGCCGCTCGACCGCTTGTTCGCGGCCGAGGAGGAGGTGCTGGTGCCGGGGCGGTCGTTACGACGTGGCGAGCGGCTGCGATCATCATCACCAGCGGCGCCCGGCGGACGCGGACCAGCACCGGGCGCGCCCGCGGGAGCGCCGGGACGGCGCGGTCGCGGTGCCTGCACCTGCTCGGGTGCTTCGACTCGGACGACCTTGGGTCCGCTGAGCTTGACGGCAGTCGGGGT
>JBBQGR010000036.1:0-12445 GCA_038323185.1 Phycisphaerales bacterium
CCGGCATCATCGTGACTAACAACCACGTGGTCCAGGGTGCCGATGCGCTCCGCGTCAAGCTCGCCGACGGCCGCGAGTTCGACGCAACCCTCGTCGGGCGTGATGAGCTCACCGACCTCGCCGTCGTCCGCATCGAGACCAAGGGCGAGGACCTGGGCATCAAGCCCGTCTCCTTCGGCAACTCCGAGACGCTCGACGTCGGCGAGTGGGTCGTCGCGATCGGCTCTCCCTTTGGTTTCTCCAGCACCGTCACCGCAGGTATCGTCTCCGCCAAGGGCCGCAGCCTGGCCCCGCGCGAGATGGGCCGCAACTTCGAGGACTTCATCCAGACCGACGCCGCCATCAATCCCGGCAACAGCGGCGGCCCCCTTTTCAATCTCCGAGGCGAGGTCGTTGGCGTCAATACCGCCATCGCCAGCCGCACCGGCGGCTACGAGGGCCTGGGCTTTGCCATCCCAGCCGCCATCGCCAAGCCTGTCATGGAGAACATCCTCGCCAACGGCCGCGTCGTCCGCGGCTGGCTCGGTCTCGATCTCGCCGACGCGCCCATGACCAAGCTCGCCAGCGGCAATACCAGAGGCGTCGTCGTCCGCGCCATCGTCGAGGAGAGCCCCGCCGAGAAGGCTGGCCTTCGCGAGGGCGACCTCATCACGCGCTACAACGGCCAAACCATCACCGAGTCGCGCCTTCGCACCGCCATCGCAGTCTCACGCCCCGGCACCGTCGCGGAGATCGAAGTGATCCGCGATGGCAAGCCCACCAAGCTCAACGCCACCATCGGCGACCAAACCGCCTATATCACCTCGCAGGCTGAGGCTACCGGCGCCACCTTCGTCGAGAGCCTCGGCCTCACCGTCCGAAACTTCACCCGTGAACTCGCCCAGGAACAAGGCTACCGCGGCGTCCGAGGCGTCCAAGTCACCGAAGTCCAGCCCGGCAGCCCCGCCGAAAAGACCGGCCTTCAGAAGGGCGACATCATCGTCCGGTCCGGCAACTCCGCCGTCCGAACCGTCGAAGAGTTCCGAGCCCTCTTCCAGATCGCCAAGGACTACACAGGTACCCAGCTCGGCGTCATCCGCGGCGAACGCCAAGGCTTCCTCGCCATCCCGTAAGGCGTCCCACTCGCAACCTCTCCCGGGAAATCGTTCATTCCCGAACCGCCGGCCCGAGCCGGCGGTTCTCGTTTTTGGCGCACGCCGCCGAAAGAAAGCCCGCTTTTCCCTTGGCAATCGCGACGTCTTCAGGTATTCTGCCCATTCGGCGTGGGTGTAGATCGCGCGATAGCAATCGCGGGAGTGGTGAGTTCCCTCGTGTGAATGCAAGCGATCCGCACTCGATGTGCAAGTCCATGAGCAGGCCAGAACACTGGTGTCCCCAAGCCCCAAGGAGCAGGTCAATGCGTACCAAGTCCACCATCCGTCCACTCGCCCTTGCCCTCATCGCCTGCGTCGGTTCGACCATTGCCATCACCTCAGCCCAGGCCCAGCTCGTCGTCGGAAACGACGCCGACACGGGCGGCGCGAACACCATGTTCGTCATCGACCTGACCGGTGCCAACCCGCCCCGCACACTCATCAGCGGCATCGAGGTCTGGGGCATCGCCGCCGACGATGCCGCCCGCGTCATCTACTTCAATGCTGGCAGCACGCTCTACCGCGCCGACTACGCCCCCACCGGCCCCCTCACTCCAGTTTCCATCGGTCTCACGCGTGAAGGCGGCGTCACCACCCGCGCCATGACCGCTCTGGCGTGGGACAGCGTCGACAACCAGCTCATCGGCCGCGCCGCGGGCGGTTTCTACGCGATCAACCCCGTCAACGGCGACTGCACGCTCCTCTTCGCCATCACCGCTCAGGACTTCGGCGGCCTCGACTTTGATCCCGCAACCAACGCCTTCTACGGCACCAACGACTCCACCAGCATCACCGTCCTCCCCACCGGCCGCGGCCTCTACCGCATCGACAAGCCCTGGAGCGCGCCCGTCTTCACCGAGCTCTCCAACTACCCCGGCACCGACGCCGACATCGACGGAACCGCCGCCGCCAACGGTCGCGTCTATCTCGTCAACGACGTCGGCTCGCAGAATATCGAAGTCTGGGACCTCGGCTCCAGTGCCTACGTCGCCCCCATCTCGAACCCTCTCAGCCTTACCGGCGGCATCTTTTCCGGCGGCGCCTGGGCCCCCGGCCTCGTCGGCCCCAGCGCGGGCGTCGATGTCGCGCTGACCATCACCGACTCGCCCGACCCCATCGTCTTCCCGCCCGGCACCAACATCACCTACACGCTCGAAGCCCGCAACCTCGGCACCGACGCCGCTTCGAATGTCGTCGTCGCCATGCCCCTCCCCTCGGGCGTGACCTTCGTCTCCGCCAGCGCGCCCGCCTCATTTGACGGCAGCAACATCACCGCCAACTTCGGCTCACTCGCCAGCGAGGCCACCACTTCCTTCTCGATCGTCGTCTCACCTACGGACACTGGCACGATCATCGCGAGCGCCAACGCAACAACCTCCTCCGCCGATACCAACCCCGCCAACAACGCCGCCGCCGCGAGCACCCTCGTCCGCGGCCCGCAGTCCGACCTGCGCATCACCATCAACGACCCCGCCGACTGCGCCCTCGGCATCGGTGGCACGGCCGACTACACGGTCACTCTCGACAACCTCGGTACGGAGACGGCGGAGAACGTCGTCATCACCGTTGATCTCCCGCCCGAGGTCACCTTCGTAAGCTCCATCCCCGCCCTGACGCCCAACGGCAGCAACCAGCTCGTCCTCGCGCTTGGCTCTGTTCCCGTGAACTCCGGCGGCACCATCGCCATCACCGCCACCGTCAACACCGGCGGCACCTCGACGATGAACGCCTCCGCCGCCACCACAACCATCGATCCCAACCCCGCCAACAACACCGCCTCCAACGCAACCTTCTTCCAGGCCAGCCCGCCCACCATCGCCGCCATCCGCGGCGTCTTCTCCACCGTCGCCGCCAGCACATCCTCAGAAGTTCCCGGCCTCGGCGGTACTCGCTTCAGCTCCAGCGGCGGCATCGATCGCCCATGGAAGAGCCCCAGCGGCGAACGCTTTATCATCACCGCCGACACCGACCTCGCCACAACCTCCGACGACCTCATCATCGTCGGCAGCGATAGCAACTTCAGCGTCGGCGCTCAGGAAGGCGTCACCATCATCCCCGACTCCAACCTCGCCGCCGAAGGCTCCTTCGCCACCGTGCTCGGCATCAACGACGCCGGCCAGTACTCCTTCTCCGGCACCGACGCCGCCGCAACTAGTATGGACGCCTATGTCGCCAAGTGGGACGGAACGCAGTTCGTGACCGTCGCTCGCGAGAGCATGGTCGTCCCCGCCTTTACCGATGGCGAGGCCTTCGGCGCAACCTTCGGGTCCGCCACCATCCGCGCGGACGGCTCCGTCAGCTTCATGGCAAACATGATCCCCGCTGGCACCACCGATCGGGCCCTCTTCCGAGGCGACGGCACCGCCGCCGTGGCGCGAAAGGGCGTTGACATCCCCGCCGATCAGTTCGGCGACGCCTCCTTCACCTACAAGGCCTTCGACTCCGGCAGCGTGCTCGGCGCGGGCTTCTTCATGTCCGCCGACGGCCTCTCCTGGTCCGCCACCGGCACCGTCAACGACTCAGTCACCACCGCCGACGATGTCGGCGTCTTCAACGGTGCCGTCAAGATTCAGGAAAACGTCACGCTCCCCGGCGGCCTCTTCCCACAGACCACCGCCGCTGGAAGCCCCCTCTATCTACACACCGAGTCCAACGGCGACTGGCACGCCTATGGCAGCAACACCGGCGGCCAGGACTGGGTCCTCCGCAACGCCGCGCTCCTCGCCGCCACCGACTCACCCATCTTCGCCGGCTCCACCGAGCTCTATGACGACGCGCCCTACGCCCAGTGCTTCTTCCTCGCCATCGGCAACAACAACGGCGACTTCGTCATCGGCGGCACGACCAACAGCACCACCGACCGCGCCAACGCCGTTTTGGTTCTGAACAACTCCACCGTCCTCATGCGTGAGAACGACCCCATCGATCTCGATGGCAACGGCACCTTCGATGACGACACCTACATCCGCACCTTCCGCGACGATCAGGCCTTCCTCTCTGATGATGGCGAGCTCTACGTCGTCGTCCGTCTCCGCTCGGGCCTCGCCGCTTCCTGCGGCGGCACCGATACCGACATCGGCCAGGCCCTCGTCCGCATCAACATCGGCAACACCGGCCCAACTTGCGACTACGACTTCAACCAGGATGAGAACGTGGACCTTCTGGACGCGCAGCAGATGGCGCAGGTCTTCGTGGGCCTCATCAGCCCGGAGGCCAACTGGCTCGACGGCGATCTCAACGGCGACGAGAACGCCGACCTGACGGACGCGCAGATCCTCGCAGCCTACGTCGTTAGCGGCCAATGCAACCTGTAGTTCACGAGTAGTTCACGAGTAGTTCCCGTGCCACGATCATCCGATCTGGGATGATCGCGGTCCGACGGCGATCAACGAACTCCAAGAGCCGCCCGCGAAAGCAGGCGGCTCTTTTCATTGGGAACGTGTTCGAGACCCACCCGACCTCACCTGATCACCGCCTCCGTCCGGCACGTCAGCTCCAGCCGCCCATCGCGAACTCGCATGGACAGCAGCCGCACTCGCCGCCCATCCCCAAGGCTCATGACCGGATCGGCCGCCGCCGGAACCGCGCCCATGAGCACATCAATCAGCGGCGCTAGGTCCGGCCGACGCGACATCGAGTCCGGCACGAGTATCGATCCACCCGGATCGCGCCGGGCCGAACGAAGCACCATCGGCGGCATCGACAGCCGTCCAACATCCACTGAACTCGCCGAGAACCACAGCCGCCCTCCCTCATCAACGCGCGGGGTCAGACCAACACTCACGATGCTCTGCGCGCTCGCGTCCCCACCCTCAAACTCCCGCACCTGAGCGCCAAGCCAGATCGCCCCTTCACGAAAAACCACACGCACGCCCCTCACCGCCGCGGGCCAGCGAATCTCATTCCCGCGGCTCTCAACCCAGCGCGGCAGACGCTCCCCCAGCCACGCGTTCGCATCCGACTCTGAGAGCGACACCGACCACACCTCACTCCGCCACACCGCCCCATCCTTCGCGCCCGGCCGCACCAGCGACGCCTGCGCCATCGCCGCGGCCTCCAGCCTCTCAGCCTGCGCCGCGGCCTCGGGCGCAATTGCATACACCGACACCCACCACGCCGGAGTCAACCGCGAAAGCGCGAGCGCAAACAGCAGCGTCGTCGCGATGACGCACGGGATCAGCGCCAGCAGGATGGCCACGCGCCGACGCCGCCCGCGCCATCCCAGCGGATTCCACCTCGTCCGCGAAGCAGAATTGTGCAGAGACGAAGCCACGCACGGAGGCTAGTCGGTCCACTCGGGGCCCGCACTTCGCTACCCTGTAGCAACGAGTCACGAAGGAGCCCAACCTATGCGCCAAAGTACGCTCAAGTCCGCCGCCCGCCGCCTCGCGCTCTGTGCGCTCGCCGCACTCACAATCTCCAGTGCGGCCCGCGCTCAGACCGCAGTTCCGGCTACCAAACCCGAACCGGTCCCGGCCGCTTCTGCCACTCCTGCCACGCCCGGCATCGCGCAGTTCCTCGCGATCCGAACGCCGCAGGCGCCGGTGCTGGCCGAAGGCTTTGCTTTCTTCCGCGACTGGCCCAACGGCGTGAACCAGATCTTCCGCACCAACTCGCCGATCCTGAAGGACGGCAGCGCGTTCGACCAGTTCACCGCCTTCAAGGACGGCGCCTCCAGCTTCTCAGTCTCGCCCGATGGCCTGACCGTGATCATCGCCGCCGCAGAAGGCGGCAACGAGAACACGCAGATCTACTTCACAGACGCGCAGCAAGACGAGAAGCCCTTCCAGGTCCACCCGATCCTCCAGGGTGCCAAGGTCCAGTTCGGAGTCCAGCACTGGCTCCGCTTCGGGAGCGGATTCGTCTATACCGCCAACGACACATCACCAAGCGACTTCCATATTTACCGCTGGGACTTCGGCGGCAACGGCGGCGGCGACTGGGGCAAGTCCACAAAGCTCCTCGCAAAATCCGGCTCCTGGAGCAGCGCCGACGCAACCGACGACGCCACCAAGTACCTGATCGCCGAGTTCCGCTCAATCTCCGACACCTCGCTCTACGTTCTCACCGCAAGCAGCGGCGACCTCCTCGACATCACACGCTCGGGCGCACCCGAAGGCCACGCCAGCACCATCGGCGCGCAGGGCGTTGGCTTCATGCCCGATCAGAACAAGGTTCTGCTGCTCTCCGACGCGATCGATGGCCGCCCCCGCCTCTTCATGCGCGACCTCACCAGCGCCGCCACCACCAGCCCCATCCTCGCGCTCGACGCCTTCGAGGTCGACTCCGCAACGATGAACTCTGATCGCACGTTCCTCGCGGTCGTCACAAACGAGGATGGCTATGGCGTGCTCCACGTCTACCGCCTGCCAAACTTCGAGCCCGTCGCGCTGCCGCCCATCGACAAGGGCGTCGTCGGCGTCGCCTCGCTCCGCAAGAACCGCCTCACATGGACGCTCAGCAACGCGCAGACGCCCGGCGTGTCGTTCGCGTACGAGATTCCCGAGGCCAGTGCCGCCGCCGCGCCGAAGGCAACGCAGCTCACCTTCCCCTTGAAGATGAGCATCGACCTCGCGGCGTTCCCGCTCCCCGAGCTCGTCGGCTTCAAATCCTTCGATGGCGTCGAGATCCCCGCCTTCGTCTACCTCCCGCCCGGCCACACCAAGGGCACGCCCATCCCCTTCGTCGTCAACTACCACGGCGGGCCCGAGGGCCAGTTCCGCCCATCGTTCAACGCGACGATCCAGTACCTTGTCTCGCGCGGCTTCGGCGTGATGCAGCCCAACGTCCGCGGCTCGACCGGCTATGGCCGCGCGTTCCACATGATGGACGACTACAAGAAGCGATGGGACAGCGTGCGCGATGGCGTCGACTCCGCCAAGTGGCTCGTGGACAACGGCTACGCCGCCCCCGGCCGCATCGCCACCTGGGGCGGCTCCTACGGCGGCTTCATGTCCGTCGCAACGCTCGTCGAAGATCAAGAACGCGTCGAGCGCGGCGAGCAGAAGCAGCGGCTCTTCGGCGCGGGCATCAACATCGTCGGCATCGTCAACATGCAGACCTTCCTCGAGCAGACTAGCGGCTACCGCCGCAAGCTCCGCGAGGCCGAGTACGGCCCACTCTCAGACCCCCAGTTCCTCCAGAGCGTCTCGCCCCTCAACCGAGTGAACAAGATCAAGGTCCCCATGATGATCGCGCACGGACTCAACGATCCAAGAGTCCCAATCGGCGAAGCCATGCAGCTCGCCATCGCACTCCAAGCCCGAGGCGACGACCCCGAACTCATCTACTTCCCCGATGAAGGCCACGGCTTCGCCAAGCTCAAAAACCGCATCATCTTCAGCGAACGCATGGTCAAGTTCCTGAACGAAACGATCGCAAAGAAGTAAACCAAACGCGCCACGCCAAACCCAGGCACAACTAGATGTGCCACTCGAAGTGCCACGACCATGCGGAGCTCTGGCCGCATGGTCGTTGTCTTCTAGACCATCAAACCCGATCAAGGCACTCATCAAGACTTCGGCCTCTTTTCAGCGATCTGCCGCGCGAGCACGGCCGAGTTGTACGTCGTCGCGGCGACCACGTGCAGAATTGGAAGTCCCGCCGACGCACACGCCTTGTCGACGAGGTCGTCGCGATCTTTGCGGGCCTGCGCTTCGTGCGAGGGGTCGTCGAGTTCGATGATGAGCAAGGGCCGCGTTGTCGAAGACTCGCACACCACGAAATCAACCTGCTTGGATGAGATGCGATTGAACCCGCGCTGCCAGGCGGAGCGATTCGCTCCTTTCGGCGCATCAACCGCGAGGATTTCAGCAAGGCGCACCGACGGAAACACACTCGCACACACTCCGGGCATTGCGTGCGGAACCGCATCACGAAGCGCGGCAAAGAAGGCCCTCTCGGCAGGCGTCAGCACGTAGTCTCGCTTCTTGTACGAGATCGTCGCGTCATCTCCGCTCGACACCTGACAGGGCTTCGCCGGCCGTAGCAGCCCCAGCTTCACCGCCACCATCGTCGCGATGCCAATCAGCAGCACGATGATCACAAAGGCTACAACGAGTGCAAGAAGTGGTGACATCAATTCGAGTGTAGCGGAATCGCGAAGATCACCAGGAGCTAAGGCATCCGCCCTTCAGGCCCGTCGGCGCAAGCCGATGGACGCTCTGATCTCAGGCCCAACCATCCCAACCATCGGCTCGCGCCGACGGCCCCGAAGGACGGAACGCTTCACCCATCTGGCGTATCGATCAACTCTTGAAGGCGTGCCGCGAGCACCGGCTCGAATCGCCTCGGCCATGTCGCGTCGATGAGACCGACCCCGATCAGGTCCGTGATGTGGACCTGGTCCTTGCGGCGGAAGGCGGTGAGCTTGATGCGGACCAGCGCTTCGAGGTTCAGCACGCAGAAAGATCCGTTGTGCTGCGACTCGGATATGTCAGGATTGGGCGCGGCCTCGCCCGCGCGCACCATCTCGTTCGCGAAGATGAGGTGCACCGCATCTCGCGCGGAGGCGCCGGCATGGTCGAGAAAAAGATCCATCCCAGCGGTGTGCCGATAAACAAAGCCCGCGGCCTCCATCGCGCTGATCGTCGCGTTGAGGTCGGCGCGCCGGATCATCACATCGACATCCTGCGTGTTCCTGGCCGCCGCCACGTCCACTGTCGCGACCCACGCCGCGACGGCGTTGCCGCCGACGACCGCGTACGAAAGTTTCGCCTCATCGAGTGCCGTGGCCGCTCGAATCAGACGTTGGCGGACCTGTTCCACAGCAACCACCATTCGCTGGAGCACGTCGACCTGGGTGGGAGGAACGATGGACACTCTTGATCATACTCCCGCGGCAACAAACCGCCCTTCAGGCCCGTCGGCGCAAGCCGATGAACGCTCTGATCTCAGGCCCAACCATCCCAACCATCGGCTCGCGCCGATTGCTCTGAAGGATTTTCATGGCGTTGCCGCGGCGTTGAGCTTTGGTGTGCCGGGCCCGTATGTCGCGGCGATCTCGCTCCAGAGCCTCTCGATCTCGGGAACGAGCTTGGCGAAGGCGCCGCGCTCGGCCTCGCGCCGGCTCTTGTCGACCGCGTCGTTGTTGCCCCACGCGTTGGTGAGGCGCGTGTCCTCGACCGTGGCGTCCGCGAGCCCAGAGAGAGAGCCGGTGCGCGTATCGACAAACGCGGCGGAGGCCGTGCTCGTCACGCGCGCTCGCTCATTGGGAAAGAGGCCTAGCGTCAGCACGCCAAGCGCTGGCACCGTCGTCTCGGTGCTGCCGAAGGAAGTGTCGAGCGTGTAGAGCAGGAGGAGATCGGCCTGCATGTCCGCCGCGATGAGGCGCAGGTCCTTGAGGTCGCGCGTCTCGGGCGGAACGATGAGGCGGTTGACCGCGCCGAAGCCCCGCGTGTTGGGCATGCTTACAAGGCGCTGCACATCGGCTTCGGCCTCGGCATCGCGCGTCGTGACGATGGAGTACGGCCCGCGTCCGACGCCTCGCGAGGTGTAGGACACATACCCCGCGCCCTGCACGCGCACGACCGCGATCGCCGCCGGAAAGCTCGCGGCGGGCTTTCGTGAGAGGCGCGCACTGATGTCGTGGTCCGTCAGCGAGTCGGCCTCCGTCGCCGTCAGCCCCAGCGCGCGAAAGTCCGCAGGTGCACCCGGCGTCACATACTTCACGCTGCTGCAGCCGCCAAGCAGGAGCGAGCCCGCAAGAAGTATGCCGCTAATCGCGCCCGCGAACGCGCTCCTCGCGCCAAGTTCATCGCTCCGCTCAGGCGAAGCTCCCGTTCCCGATGCAACCACTCGCATGCTCATGTCGAAACCTCCAGACGCCGCGGCGTTAGCACGAAGCATAACAAGCGCTCGCCCGCCAACGCAACCGCCCGGGGCCCCACGAGCGCCCCGGGCGATGCTTGGAATTGGTGCGGGCCGCGCCTCATGCGCCCGCGCAGGCTGCGCAGCGCCGGTTTGGTCGTCTAACGATTGGGCTCGGCGCCGGGCGCGGGGGAGCTTGGACGAGATGGTGCTTCGCCCCGCATCGGCGCGGCCGAAGTCGGGCGAGCTGGCTCGCCGCCATGTGCCCGAGCTGGCGCTTCGGGGCGTGCGGGCGCGCCGATCGAGCCCGCCCGCGCGACGCCCTGCTTGGGCGCCTTGCTCATCGCGGTGGCGGGGAGCTTGAGAAGCCTTTGCGGCACAGGCTGCGGGCCGGGCGTCGTGCGAATGGTGCTGTCGGTGGGTGCGCTCAGCCGCCCAGCCAGCGCTGCGCCCTGCTTCGGAGCCCCGGTCAATGAGATGCTCGCGAAACCGGCCTTCATGTCGCGCCGCGCAGTCTTGTTCGCGAAAGACTCGAGTCCGGAATTCGGGTTCCTTTGCATGGTCATGTGCTGTTCTTCTTTTCGAAGCGATCATGCTGGGGGCTTGGATGGTGGATCGGCCCGGATCACATCTGATCAAGACCTGATGCGAGTGCCCTTCAGGAAGAAGCGCAGAAGCGGAGCGATGCGACCAATTGGCAGCACGCATTCTCTTGATTGCGTGGCCGATCGCTCTGCAGATCGCCATGATCATCACCGTGATCATCACTCTGAGTGTCCGTCGCTGCTGCGCCATCTGAACCCCCTCCCGATATCGCCTCTTGCATCCCCCTCGCACGCCGTGGTCCCCGTCTCGCTCAACCGATCTTCCTCAGCACACTCACCGCCGCGTAGAGGCCCGCCACATCTTCTCGCGCTACCAACCGCGGTGCGTACGAGCTGTTCAGAGGCTGCAGGCGGATGAGATCGCCCGACTCGGACGCGTCGGATGATGTGGACGAGGTTGCAGTCACGACCGGCGCGCCGGGCGGCCCTGCCTGCTCAAAGTAGACGCGCTTGAACGTCGTCTCCGCGTCGCGCTCCAGCCGCGCGAAGCAGTCCATGCCGCTGGTCACTGGCTTGGCCGGGCTGAAGATGACGACGTCGCCTTCTAGGTATACGGGCGACATGGAATCACCGACGACGCGGGCCGCGAACGCGTCGGGATCGGCAAGGTCCGGCACGCGGACATACTCATCCGCGACTCGCGCTGGGTAGCCCAGGTCCGTGAACTCGCGCGGATAGCCCGCCGCGACGCGATTGATCAGCGGCACCTCGCGCCCCAGCGGCACCAACGCCACGCCAGAAGCCGCACTCGCTCGCCAGGTCGAGCCCGGCGCGGGCGCAGGCTCCACACCCGCGAGCCGATGAAGCGCGCCAGATCTCAGCATTGCATCAAGATCAACGCCCGCGCTCGCACGCTGTGTCAACGCATCCCGCGGCGCATCTCTCATCCCGGAAGGCGACGGGGAAGTTGGTACGGATGCGGAGGTGGGGAAGGTGGGGGAGGCGGGGCGCTGAGCGCGGTCTTCGATTCGGCGCAGATCGCGCCGGAACGTCTCGCCGCCGGCGGCGATGGCTCGCTCGCGTGCCGCGAGAGACTCAACTTCCGCGCGATCCAGCATGAGGCCCTCAAGGAGCCGCGCGACCATGTCGGGCGATGGGAGCCGCTTGCCAGTCTCGATGGCGCTGAGAAGGCTCTTGACGCAGCCGCAGCGCTGCGCGAGGGCATCGAGCGAGAGCCCCGCGCGCTCGCGTGCGGCACGAATCCGCCGCCCTAGCTCACCAGACTCGGCATGATCAGCACGATCAGCACGATCAGCATGATCGGCTGGCGCTTCGCGCGACGCGCTCTGCTCACGCGACTCGCGCGTCATGTCTGACTCACGTGATCTCTCTGATCCATTCGTCCCGTTCATCGCGACCACCCTTCTCGCTTGTTCGCGCCAGCCCTTCTCCGACCCCTCTGACGCCTCGTGCGCGACCGCCTGCCCATCGATTTCTGCTTACTCGCTCCGCCATTCGCAAAAATCTTGCGGCTTGGACCGTTCTTGTGCGCAAAGTTCGTGAACATCCAAACACAAACCTTGCAAATCGTTCTCAAGAGTGTAGAACATAGGGACAAGTTTGGCAAGTGTTCTGTTCAAGATTGGGTCAAGTTTGTGCTCGCAAGCCTCTGGAGGATCTAGTGATGCGATCAATCAACGAGCGTGTGACGGCTGAAGGGGCCATGGAGCCCGACACGGAAGGGAGCCCGAACCGTTCGACGCCCCGGACGGCGCGGCCCGCGCTGGAAAGCGCCCTGAAGCTGCGTCGTCGCGCGGGCGCGGCCGTGATGCTGGACCGTGCCCATCTGCTTGATCCGGCCGACCAGCGGCTGATCGAGGCGATCTATTCCAGGGGTCAGTCCGCCGCGGCGGTCGCGAGGCTGCTGGGCCAACCCTCCCGCAAGGTCAACGCGCGGGT